>NZ_JBNNUX010000003.1:36495-241729 GCF_050280145.1 Lysinibacillus sp. NPDC093688 | reverse complement strand
CGTCGGGGCAACAGGATGTTGGTCACGAAGGCGTTATCACAGGACGTGATGCTTTTAGCCTTCGTTCCCCTCCCGCTTCACTCGCGTTGCTCGCTGCAGGGTCTCGGGCCAACACGATGTTGGTCACAAAGGCGTTATCACAGGATGTGATGATTTTAGCGTTCGTTCCTCTATATCGCTAATCCCCGAGGAGTCGCCCAGCCTCCACTCCAATCAACTATTTCACTTAGCATGTATTTCTTACCACGTCACTCTAATTTATAATGACAAAACAGAAACTTTAGCAAAACGTTTTCTCTGAGCGAAGCATAGCTCTAATAAAACGACAGCAATGGCAGATGTACACTCTATTTGTCTGATTATGATGGGTAACCATATTGTTCACTTTTTTAAATGTATAAAATTCAAAGTTCTACACTATTGCTGATTGGAGTGGAAGGCTACTCGACTCCCGTGGGAAAGCGAGACAGGCGAGACCCTGCACGGAGCGGAGCGGAGGAAGCGGCTCGGCGCTCGCCCACAGGAAGCCTTGCTCTGCGCGAAAGCGAAGCGTCAGCGACAAATGTTTTATCTGTGCGAAAGCGAAGCGTCAGCAACAAAGCGAGTAGCCTGGAACGGAAATCACCTCATTTAAAGTGCCATAACATTTGAAAAGATTCCCTTGACCATTTTATTTTCCATAAATACTAGTCATTGAGCTGTAATTCAATCGGACAATGATCGCTGCCCATAATTTGTGAATGAATATTTGCCACATCAATGTTGTTCTTTAGTCTCTCCGACACAATAAAGTAGTCAATACGCCATCCAATATTGCGCTCGCGTACTTTATTCATATAAGACCACCATGTATAGTGGTCTGTTGTATCTGGATACATATAGCGGAATGAATCTACAAAACCACTTGCCAATAGCTCCGTCATTTTTGCACGTTCTTCATATGTAAAACCTGAATTACCAACATTCGATTTTGCATTTTTTAAGTCAATTTCCATATGTGCGACATTTAAATCGCCACAGTAAACTATAGGTTTCTTGGAATCTAGCTCTTTTAAATAAAGCGCTAATCGATCCTCCCATTCTAAACGAAGAGGTAATCTAGCTAAATCACGTTGTGAATTTGGGGTATAAACATTCACTAAGTAAAAATCTTCATACTCAAGTGTAATAATTCTCCCCTCTTCCTGTGATTCATCCTCACCAACGCCATAACGTACTGAAAGCGGCGTATGCTTTGTAAAAATAGCTGTACCTGAATAGCCTTTCTTCTGTGCATAATTCCAATACTGCTCATATCCCTCAAGTAAAATCTCCACTTGTTCTGCCTGACATTTTGTTTCTTGAATACAGAAAAAATCTGCATCTACATGATTGAAGAAATCTAAAAACCCTTTACCTAAGCAGGCTCGAATTCCATTAACATTCCATGATATAAACTTCATTTCTGTTTTCACTCCTCAAAAAACGCCCTCCACCATTAGCGAAGGGCGTAGTATCCTATAAGTCGTCACCAACGATTTTTACTTCTGTTTCTAAATCGATACCAAACTTTTCTTTAACTTCTCGTTGTACCATTTGAATTGTTGCAATATACTCAGTAGCCGTTGCATTACCTTTATTAACAATAAAGCCTGCATGCTTCGTTGATACCTCTGCATCACCAATACCTTTTCCTTGTAAGCCACTATCTTGAATAAGCTTACCAGCAAAGTGACCAGGTGGGCGCTTAAAAACACTCCCTGCAGATGGGTATTCTAACGGCTGCTTAGATTCTCGCTGAAACGTTAAATCAGCAATTTTTGCATCAATTTCTTCCTGCACACCTTTTGCTAATTGAAATTCGGATGATAATACATAGTATCCCTTCTTGGCAATGATACTTTGACGATAACCAAGTTCAAGATCTTCTTTCGATAGTATTAAAATTTCGCCTTCTCTTGTTAACACTTTCGATGAAATAATAATATCCTTAATTTCACCGCCATAGGCACCGGCATTCATTGCCATAGCTCCACCAACTGAGCCAGGGATGCCACAAGCAAATTCAAAACCTGTTAAAGAGGCTGCTGCTGCCAGTTTCGATACATCTTTTATAAGTGCACCGCTTTGTGTATAAACATGGTCGCCATTAATGCGAATTTCATCTAAAAGCGAAAATGTAACAACGATCCCTCGATGACCGCCATCACGAACGACCATATTAGATCCGTTACCTAACATTAATAAAGGTATATTATTTTTGTGAGAATAGCGAATAACCGTTGCTGCCTCTTCCTCAGTTTCAACGAGAACGAAAACATCCGCTTTACCACCTAATTTTGTCATAGTATATTGCTGTAATGATTCATTTAACTTAATATTGGCTGGATTAACACTCTGTGCTAAATCCGCCGCCCATTGTTCTTTTGTCATGAGAGCTAATTCCTTTCTAACGTCCTTCTTACTCTACACTAGTATGGATTTAGAACCCTAATTTGACAAGTAAAAATGCAGGGTAATTTTTTATCTCGCCTTAACGTCCTTGCAGAGATGATGAATAGGATAAAGAAAAATCATGGTCATGAGTATTACATATGTCCACTGTTTATCTATCCATCAGAAATTTCGAGATAGACTTCACACTTTTACAGCCAACTCGTTGCCCACGATTCGATATTGCGAATCGCTCCTTCTAGTGCCCAACCTTTATCCGTCAAAGAATACTCAACACGCACTGGTACCTCTGAATATACTTTTCTTTTAACAAGCCCTTCTTTTTCTAGCTCTTTTAAACGTTCGGATAGTAAACGGCCACTTACAGGTAATGCAGTTTCAATCTCATTAAAGCGCTGTGGTCCATCTAATAATTGATATAAAATCAGCCCTGTCCAGCGTTTTCCGATTAAATCCATTGCTTTAGCTAAACGAGGACATAAATTTGACTCACTCATTTTTTTCACCTCTTATGTACTCTATTGTAACGATTATTTTTAAAAAAGTAAATTTGAAGTAACTTATTTACCACTAGTAATTTATTTACGATTTTTCATTTGATTACTAAATGTAACTTATAGTGTTTTTTCATTTTTAGCATTTGCCTTTGATTCAACACCATATAAAAGCTAATGATGGCATAAAAAATTAGCCATGGCCGCCCGATCTGAGAGTAGTCATGGTAGCTTATTATTTAATAAAAATGGCCACTTACTTCTATAATAGATGCATATGATTTTATTATTATGACTACATTGTTGCACCCCTTTGTAGAAGACAAGTTACCGTACCGTAATGACGTTATATTGACAAACCTGACTTTCAAGGAGCCTATTTTTTATATTTACTTTAAACATTCATAAAATAAAACTTTCGTTGGAGTAATATTTTACCGTTTTTTCTAAAAACGCATTGAAAACCTGAATTGTTTAATTTATTATTCGTGTAAGATACGGTTTTTAAGGGGCTTTTCCATGAAAAAGCATGCGATTGATTTCATTCAAATTCGCTGTTGCTAGTGTTTCAAACGAAAAACTTTGATCATGATATGCATCTTGTATCTTCGATTTTTTTGACGCTGACATTTATCCAAAAATTTTATTTACGTCTACATATATTGAAAAATTAGAAGATAAGAAGTTTGCTTTACATGGAAATTTGACTATTAAGGATATAACAAAGCCTATCGTTTTTTACAACAGTATATACAGGGAACAGTGTAATCCATGGGCGCAAGATGTACATGGATTACAGGCTAAGGCACAGATTGACTGTCGGGATATTAATTTAGTTTATAACACTCTCCTAGAAACAGGTGGTGTATTAATTAGTGATGTAGTTGATATTGTAGTGGATCTTGAAATACATCCTTTATAACAACTTCAAGTACATTATTTCGTAGATCGGAGGACTTTTATGGTTGGGTTTGATGAATTCTCTTCAGCACATACTTTTATTTCAATGATGTTTTTTATCGTGTTTGGTATTATCGCATTTTCTATTATTAAAGGTGTTTTACAATGGTCGAAAAACAACAATGAGCCATTATTAACAGTACCCGCTAAAGTCGTAACAAAACGCTCTAATACTGGTGGAGGTTCTGGTAACTCTAGTGCTCATACATCGTACTATGTCACATTCGAAGTACAAAGTGGCGATCGGCTAGAATTAAAAATGAACGGTCGTGATTATGGACAGCTTGCAGATGGTGACTTTGGCTTATTATCGTTTCAAGGAACACGTTATCATGCATTTGAACGACAAAAAAAGGAGAGCAGCGTTTAACCAACGCACTCTCCTTTTCTACATTTCAGTATTACTTAATTAAATATTTACCAAAGCCGCCATCTGTATCGGCTAAATATTCGATATTGCTGCCTGCAGGAATGACTTTTTGTGCATCCTTTGCAGAATTGTAAATAATTTTTGTATTTGCTGGGAATGGTGCAAATGACCAATTGTTATCCGCAGCAGGATTAATTGTTTTGTTTGTCATAATGTAGTCAATTACAGCTTGGCGATTTTCATAAGCATAGTTTCTTAAGTTAGAGCCATCTGCCTTTTTAAATGTAGCACCATAAGAACCACCCACGCGGTAATTGTTCGAAATGATGATAAATTCTTGTTTTAGATCGATTGCTTTACCGTTGTATTGCACGTTTTTAATACGATTCGCTTTTTTGTCTAGTAGAATACCTCGACTATCATATTTCGCTGGTGATGTTACATCGATTTGATAAGTTAAGCCATCTAATACATCAAAATTGTAAGAACGTGCCTCTGGGTCAATAATATTTTGTTCTTTAGTTTGATTTGGATCAATTGTTGCAAAAACACCAGCAGCCATTTCTAACCACTCAATAGCTTGCGCACCAGTTACTTTAATCGTTGCAAGCGTATTATCATAAAAATAAATGTCTGCCATATTTTTAATCGCAAGCGGACCTACAGGAATGTTTGTGTAATCTGCAGGGTTATTTCGAGATCCTGCTTTGAAAGGTGCACCAGCTGAAAGAAGCGGTGTGTTTTCATCAGCAGTACCTTTTAATTCTTTTTCAATAAACCATTTTTGAGCTTGTGTCACAATTTGAATAGAAGGATCGTCTTGAACCATTGAGAAGTAGCTATGGATTGGTGCAGTTGTCTCACCAACAGGCTGACGAATATACTTTAACGTACCTTCATGCGCTTCTTTAATTGCATTTAAAACTGTTTTAGATGGTTTTAGGCCTTCTTGTTTGATAGAACGAATAGAACCTTGTCCATCCTTTACAATCCATTTAGAGCCTTTTTGTTCTAGTTGTAAATCAATGACTCCAAGATAGCTACCATAGCTTCCTGCCATTACAGTAGGTACACCGTTAATTGTCCCTTTTTCTTGATCGACATTTTTCAGATTTTTATAGTCGCCTGGGAATGTTAAATGAGAGTGACCTGTAATTAAAGCGTCGACACCTTTAATCTCAGAGATTTGGTACCCAACGTTTTCGTTACCTTTTTCATATTTATCCTCACCAATACCTGAATGTGAAAGTACTACAATTACGTCTGCACCTGCTTTTTGCATTTCTGGTACAACTTCTTTTACCGCTTCAACTGGTTCTTGCATTTCTACTTTGCCTGCTAAATGAATAGCATCCCATTCAACAATTTTCGTAGGTACAATCCCTGTAACGCCCACTTTAAGCGTGTGCTTTTTACCTGTATTGTCTACAACCTCTTTATTAAGAATTACATAAGGTGTGTACATATGCTTTTTTGTTTTAGCGTCGTATGTGTTTGCATTTACGACTGGATATTTTGCATCATTTAATACTTCATCTAAAAACTTTAAACCATAGTTGAACTCGTGATTTCCTAAAGTTCCTCCATCATATTTCAATGCATTTAGTGCAGCAATAGCTGGATGAACCTCACCTGGCTTCAAAGGATTCTCTAACGCTTTATAAGAGCCTAGTGGCGTTCCTTGAATTAAATCACCGTTATCAAATAATAATGTATTTGGGTTCTCAGTACGGGCCTGTTCAATTAATGTAGCCGTGTTTGCTAAACCTACATCAGCTGATTCAGCATCTAAGAAATAATTGTAATTGGCAAGGTTTGTATGAATATCTGTCGTTCCTAATATTTGAAGATCTACTGTAGATGTTGATAATTTGTATTCTGCTACAAAGCGTTTAATAATACTTTGCATTTGCTCAGTTGTTACATAAGCACGAGGACGAATTGTGTTATCCTCAAATCCTTGTAATAAGTTTGCTGCAACGGCATTTGCTAAATCTTGCTTATGTGTTGTAGCAATTTGATCCGCATCTTTAAACTTATCTAATACAGAAAGTGGCGCGTTGTCTTTGGCCAATCCACGAGCAGAAATAACAAATGCTTGTTGTCGTGTCAATTTATCATTTGGACCAAATAATGTCGCTGTTTTACCTTTAATAAGATTCAATTCTACTGCCTTTTCTACATACGGAGCTAACTCCTTAGAGATATCAGTGAAGGCAGTTTTGGAACCATTCCCTAGCTCTACATTTAAGCTTTCTACTAATTCTTTCACGTAATCCCCGCGTGTCACACCGTTAGATGCAGCATTCGCAGATAATCCAAATGGTAATACCGCGAATAGAACAAGTAACATCGCTAAGAATTTAGTAATAAACTTCTTATCCATGGTAACAACCTCCTTATAAATCTAATATTTCCCTACATTTTTTATTATATTATACTAATTAATAATTTAATTGAACAAATAGTCCTAATTGTATGTATTTTTAAACGAATAGCAAAACTCTTCTTCTAAAAAATAATAGATTAATATCATTTATACAACCGGATGTTAGTAAATTGTAAATCAGAAGTATGTGCATAATACCAATAGATTAGACCTCCTTACCACTACCGTACCCCTATGAAGGAAACAAAAAAAGTTCTCTCAAATTGAGAGAACTTTTTTAAAAACACTACTATATTTCCCTAATCAACACGCTAGAGAATATAATTTATTATGCAGTTACAGTTTGTAAAGATTGAGCTACTTTTTTAACCGCTTCTAGGCCATTTGCAATAATTTCTTGCGCTTTATCTTGTGAAGCGTTATGACCTTCAATGATAACCTCTTCGATAATTTCCATACCGAACATGCCAACAACATTTTTGATGTAGTTAACTGACATTTCCATTGGTTGTGCTTCAGGTGAAGAGTAGTAACCACCGCGAGCATTTAAAATAACTGCTTTTTTGTCAGTCATTAAGCCTTCTAATTGACCGTTTTCATTATATTTAAATGTATAACCAGCCTGGAATACATAGTCAATGAACGTTTGTAATTTCGCTGGGATTGTTAAGTTCCAAAGTGGGAAAGCAAATACGACAACATCAGCTGCAGTTAAAGCATCCATAGCTTTTTGTTTTGCTGCTAAAAGACGTGATTCAATGTCAGTTAACGTTTCACCGTTTTGAACTTTACCAAAAGCATTGAAAAGATCTTGACCGAAATAAGGCATATCTTCTGCGAATACGTCAAAAGTCGTTACGTTTACACCTTGTACATTTTCCATAAATGTGTCGTACATTTTTGTTGAAATACCATCTGGACGGTTGTTTGCTTTTACTACTAATACATTCATTATATAAATTCTCCCTTAAATTTCAAAGTCTAATATCTCGAATTCAAGATATATAAGTATATTAAAAAACTTTGTGTAAAAAGTCAACGTTAGTATACTCAGACTTTTGACCGAAATGAGGGTATCTCAAAATATTTATATCATAACGTAGGGTTGATTTCCGTTCCGACTGGGTGCTTTTTAGCTGCCGCTTTGCTTTCGCTACAGAAAACATTTGTTGCTAACGTAGCGGCAGCAGAGGGTTTTGTTTGTGCGAAAGCGCAGCGACAGCAAAAGGTTTTGGACTGTGCGAAAGCGAAGCGACAGCAAAAGGTTTTGGACTGTGCGAAAGCGAAGCGACAGCAAAAGGTTTTGGACTGTGCGAAAGCGCAGCGGCAGCAACAACAGAACCGAGGTTTGTCACGAAGGCGTTATCACAGGATGTGATGCTTTTAGCCTTCGTTCCTCTATTGCTAATCCCCAAGGAGTCACCCAGTCTCCACCCCAATCAACTTTTCCACATAATATGCGTTTTTACATAGGTCATCCCTTTTTATAATAAGCTATTAAAGCATATATATTAGATATGAATAGGTACCTTACTAATCTGATCTGCTCCAACAAAGTTAAAATTTACAACTATCGTCCGTACAAACCCCACCGTCTTCAGAGCCTGCCATCTTTAACTCTGGTTGTAAGCCTTCTTCTTCTGCAACTTTACGTAAAGTTTCTTCAAATACTTCTTGAGGTTGTGCCCCAGAAATACCGTACTTACGATTTAACACAAAGAACGGTACCCCTCGTACGCCCAGTTGTAACCCTTCTTGTATATCAGCCTCTACCTCTGATTTAAAACCATCGTTTGAAAGAACCTTTGCAACTTCTTCACGATTTAGACCTACTTGCTCAGCAATATCGATTAATACATCATCCTGACCAATACGCTTTGCTTCAATAAAATAATTGTATAATAATGCTTCAACAAGCGCTGTAACATCCCCTCGTTGTTCTGCCCACTTTACTAGACGATGTGCTTTTAATGTATTTTCCTCCATTAAATGGTCAAAGTTATAATCTAGACCAACTTCTTTTGCGCGAGCAGCAACACCTTGCGTCATTTCCTTCGCTTTTTCTAGCGACAGCCCATACTTTTTCGCCAATGCTTCATATGTAGACACAGTTGTATCCACCGGTGTTGTTGGGTCAAGTTGATAGCTTTTATAAACGAGCTCTACCTGCCCTGCAAAACCAGTTTCCTGAACCGCTTGCTCTAGTTGCTTTTTCCCAATATAACAAAATGGACATACATAATCTGACCAGATTTCAATTTTCATAGCTAGTCACGCTCCTTTTGCTACATTGTAGCGATAGTAATGATTACAAGGCAATTTTTATGCTTCATTGCATAATTTCTCAAATCAATCTACATACTGAACGTAAAAACAATGTGAGGGTTATGTATGACACAATCTCTTTGGCTCGGAACAATTGATCCCGTCTCCTTACCATCTCTTCCTGCTTCAACCACTTGTGATGTATGTATTATTGGTGGAGGCTTGACGGGACTATATACAGCCTATGTCTTAGCAAAATCAGGTGTAGATGTGGTCTTGCTTGAGGCAAATTCCCATATCGGTCATGGTACGACCGGTCATTCAACAGGAAAATTAACTGCACAGCATAGCTTAGTTTATGCCAACCTTATTGAAAAACTTTCTGTAGATGAGGCGCGGCTTTATTATCAGCTCAATCAAATAGCTGTAGAAAAAGCATTACAGTTACTCCCTAAAGAAAGCATTCAACAAGTAGATTCATTGCTTTATTGCCAAACAAAAGAAGGCTATGCCCAATTATTAAAAGAATGGAATGCCTATAAAGTATTAAATATTAAGGCGAAAATCTCTTCTGACACAGAGCTTCCCTTTCCAATTACAAAAGCACTTAGCATGTCCCAGCAGGCACAAATTCATCCTGTAGAAGTGTGTAATTTCCTTGTAAAAGAAGCTTTATCAATGGGCGCAAAAATCTATACAAATACCCGTGTTCAGCAATTAAACATACCACAAAATAGCTTACATACCGCAAATGACATGGCGGTTCAATACAACAAGCTTATTTTATGCTCACACTATCCAATCGAAGCCTTTAGAGGACTACATCTTTTCAAACTTTCTAATAGTCGCTCCTATATGGTTGCTGGTAAAATTACTGATACACTACAAGGTCAATACTTATGCGTAGATAATCCTACACGCTCTATTCGAACAGCTACCATTAACGGTGAGCATTATTTAGTATTAGGTGGAGCTAATCATATTGCAGGTGAAACAACCAATACTCAGCCCTATTATGATGCTATTCAAAATGAAATGAAGGCTCACTTCGATCAGGATCCAATCTATCGCTGGTCAGCGCAAGACATCGAAACACCTGATATGGTCCCGTATGTTGGCAGGATTACACCGTCCTTGCCTAATGTTTTCATTGCAACTGGTTATCGAAAATGGGGCATTTCCAATTCATTTGTAGCTGGGGATCTACTGTCCTCCTTAATAACAGGCGCTGGGAATGAGGATGGCGCAATTCCTCTTTATTCGCCAACACGTACGAAATTTGGGGCTCAATTTATGCAGATGCTAAAGGTAGGAGGCTTTGTAGCCAAGGAATTCGTAACAGGTTATGTGAAACGTGCCAATACACCAACTTGCACGCATTTAGGCTGTAAAACAAAATGGAATGAAGCAGATGAAACTTGGGATTGCCCTTGTCACGGCTCTCGCTTTAATGCCAAAGGGGAAGTTCTGGAAGGTCCTGCAGTTCACCCATTAAAGCTAGATTAAAAAACTATTGTGTCAATGAAATTAAGGTGTCCTATTAAATAAAGTATGCTCTTCGGCAAAATGTGGGGTTGATTTCCGTTCCGGCTGGGCGCTTTCCTGGGGGCGCCGGGGCAACAGGACGTTGGTCACGAAGGCGTTATCACAGGACGTGATGATTTTAGCCTTCGTTCCCCTCCCGCTTCGCTGCAGGGTCTCATCTGTGACGCTAATCCCCGAGGAGTCGCCCAGCCTCCACTCCAATCAACCACTTCACATAATATGCGTTTTAACAAAATGATATCCAACTTTTAAATTTTATCGACATCAACATTATGAAAAGAGGTTGCCTTTTTTCAGGGCAACCTCTTTCTCATTATTTCAATGCATCAGTTAAAACTGGAACGATTTGTTTTTTACGAGATACAACACCCGGTAAAAGAACGCGATTATTCACAAGCTCTGCGCCAAATCCTTTTGCTGCAGCCTCTGCTACTTGTCCAATTGCAACAGCAGTTGAATCATTGTTTAAAATATCCGTTACAACAAAGAAGAATAAATCTAAGCCATTTTGCGCTACATTTTTATTTAATAAATTTTCTAATTCCTCTTGGCGGCCAAGTACATCGTTAATATCGACAGCATTTACTTGGGCTACTACAGATTTATACTCACCGAATTGGAATTCTTTCGCATCTAATGATAAAAGATCTTCTAATGATTTATCTGAAAGATCTGCACCTGCTTTAAGCATAGCTAATCCATATTCAGCGGCATCAACACCTGCAATTTTCGCTAACTCTTCACCAGCTTGTACATCTTGCTCTGTGCAAGTTGGAGATTTGAATAATAATGTATCAGAAACGATGGCCGAAAGCATTATACCTGCAATGTTTGCAGGAACTACTACGCCATGTTCTTTGAAGATTTTATTTAAAATCGTTGCAGTACAGCCTACAGGTTCTGCACGGTAGTATAGTGGATCCGCCGTTTGGAAGTTTGCAATACGGTGATGATCAATCACTTCTGCAATTTGTACCTCTTCAATTCCATCAGCAGATTGCTGGAATTCATTGTGGTCTACAAGGATTACTCTCTCTGCTTCTCCAACTACTGATGAAATTAATCGAGGTGCCTCAAAGCCAAATTTATCTAAAGCAAATTGTGTTTCATTATTTACTTCACCAAGACGTACCGCCTCAGCATCAACACCAATTTGCTGTTTTAAATATGCATATACAATTGCAGACGTAATTGTGTCTGTATCTGGATTTTTATGACCAAAAATTAAAACTTTACTCATTGAAATTATTCCTCCTAAATGGCAATTACCTTTATAGTTTATTTTATCATATCTTATGAACAAACATGTTATAAAGTGAAAGTTTATCTATAAAGGATCTACTGCCAATATACATTTAAAATCTCCTATTCAAGGATAACTACTTACTTTTCCTATACATAAAAGAAGCTAGAATAAAGGCTTTTATAGTTCATCGCAAAATGGGAAACTCGAGGGGGATTTTTGATCTAATATACTTCAGCATAATTGAGTCCGGAATGACCTAAAAGAAGTTAAACGTATGCCCCATAGCTCTTTGAGTGAGCCAGTAGAGGAACGAAGTCTAAAGGTGTGGCATCTTGGAAATCACACCGTCAGAACGGAGATAAAACAAATTACCTATTTATAACATTTATAGATTATTATTAAATTTAATATATTTATCTGTTAATAACATCCTATTTATAATATTTAATAATAAAAATACATAGTTTATAAAAAATATTTACTATAAATAGATATATAGTTGTGTTTTTATATTTAAGAAACCGTAATTTTATGCTATCATCAGATGGTCTATATTTTTTTAGGATATACAGGAAATGGGGATCACGATGACAAAGAAGATGGAAAAAAAGTATATTCCTTTAGCAAATTATTTTGAAGTAGCTTTACAACAAGAAATTACTTTATCATTTAGCGAACTCGAAAATATTATGGGACAAGCCTTGCCAAATGCAGCTTACTTGAATAGGAGCTGGTGGAAAAAGACAAAGCCCCCTCTCTCTCACTATTTGTCATGGACAAATGCAGGCTATTATGTCATTGATGTTAAGCTCGGTACTAGTATAACTTTCTCGCGTACACAAATGAAGACTACGAGTAATATCTCTACAAATGACGATAACCCACCTGCATACATAATTCGAGCAATTGAAGCATCAGACGCCCGATCATTTATTCATTTGCAAGAAGAAATTTTCCAACAAACTCACTTCATGTATAACATGGAAAATGAATTAGACCTCACAGTTCAACAACTTCGAAAAGATTTGGTCTATTGGAAAAAATTGAAAAACCGTACGATTTTATGTTGTATAGCAAATGGCACTTTTGCTGGCTATGCCGTTATCCATGGATATAAACATTCTAAAGCTAAACATGTTGCAACAGTTCACCTAGCTGTTAAGGAAGAGCATCAGCGACAAGGTTTCGGCTCAGCGCTGATGGAAGCAGTAGAACGCTGGTCTATACAGCGCGATATTTCACGCTTAGAAGCATCTGTCATGGAGCATAATGATCGTGCTTTAAATTTGTTCAAAAAATTAGGTTTTCAGCAAGAAGGCATCCGACAAAACGCCATTAAATTCAATGATACCTTTATTAACGAATATAGTTTAAGCAAAATTTTATAAGCTTCTTTTTCAAGGATGTCTAAAACTTATTTGGACATCTTTTTTATGAGTAGCGTTGTAAAATGATTAGAAAACTTGCTTTTCTCTTACTGCCTCTAAAAATAACAAATTACTTTCTACTTGTTCATAGGATTGCTGATATTTCTCATATTGTGTCTTGTCCTGACTGACCATTTCCTCAATTAACGCATGTAAAAAAGAGAACAAAACTGGAGTAACGTCCAATGAAGATTGCTTTTTCAGACCAAGTGTAAATAATGCACTTGCATATTCCCGAATAGAAGACAAAGCCGAACCAGTAATGGCAATAATTTTAGCCTTTTTCTTCTTGGCAATTTCTACAATCGTTTGAATGTCGTTTGAATGCTTGTCATATGAGAAAACTATTAATGTCGTCTGTTCCCCCATGCTGTTAATTTGTTGTACAATATCGTCGGATTCTGAGCGAAGCTGTTTTACATTTGGACGTAAAGTTTTCATTGTAGACGATAACCAATTTGCAATGGATGCAGATTGACGAGTACCTAAAATATACACGTTCTCTGCTTCATGCATCCATTTCGAGCTTTTTTGTAGCATATTATCGTTAATCAAATGAATCGTATCTTGAATATTTTGAATATCACGTTGCATCACCTTACCAAAACTTGGTATATTCCGTTTACTTGAAGAATATGTAGGTTGAATACTCTCACCATCATTTTGAGTCATTAAATAGCTTCTAACCTTGTCTTGAAGCTCTACATAGCCCGATAAATCCATCGCATAACAAAAACGAATAACTGTCGATTCACTAACATTAGCCTGTCTACCAACTTCTGCTGCTCCGCTACCAATTATAACTGTAGGGTTATTCATAACAAATTGTGCAACTTTACGCTGCCCCTTCGATAGCCTAACAAATCTTCTTTCTATTTCTTCATTAATGCTCATTTCTAACAACCTTTCTTTCAATGAAATTATCACGAATGGAGATTGTTTCCTACTGACTCTAACAGATGTTTTTTTGCGAAAGCGCAGTGCTAACGTAGCGTCAGCAACATGAGGGCCGACACGATGTCGGTCATTTCGGTAATGCCACAGGACGTGGCGTTTTTACCGATGCAGGTCAGTTAGCCGTTATCGCATGGATGCGATGATTTTAGTCTAACATCCTATGTGAACTCATTTCCGATTCCGTGACATCCGCCGGAGGCTTTGGGCCAACGTGATGTTGGTCACTCAGTCGTGTGTTGTTGTTGTTGTTGCTGTCGCTTCGCTTTCGTACAGACAAAAACCGTGTTGCTGTCGCTTCGCTTTCGCACAGACAAATTGCCACAGGACGTGGCGTTCTTAGACTGAGTCCCTCTATTTCAGCGGGTGTTTGGACACCTGTACCTGTCGCTACGCTTTTTCGGTACAAAAGACACCTGCTAAAAGAAGTTAAAAATACAGTATCACGATTACAATCTGAATACAATGACTTTTCTGAAAAATCTTCAACACTTTAACTTACTAAAATGATAGTTTCATAAAATTGTTCTATCCTTAAGTTTTTTAATGAATTGATTTTAACAGATTTTTAAAAACATTTGTATAAAAATTAATATTCGCTAATTTTTATGTAATTAAATAATAGAAAATGTCTTGGACTAGACTATCGTTCATCCAAGACATGATTTTTTTAATCTAATTGTATTTGTTTCGTTTCTTGTCCTAAGAAAATTACCCCAACAACCCCTATAATAATAGCTACGCAAAAAATCGCGAAGATGAAGCCAATATCATAGCCTGCCGTTAATAAAAATCCTACTAACAAAGGTCCAAAAATACCACCGATACGCCCAACAGCTGCTGCCATTCCTGCACCTGTTCCACGAATAACTGCTGGATACTGCTCTGGTGTATAAGCATAGAGTGCACCCCATGCTCCTAAGTTAAAGAACGATAAAAACATTCCTGATGTTAATAGTACTACCATCGTTTCAGCATTACCAAAAATGAAAGCACTTACAGCTGTACCAATTAAATAGGAAACAAGTACAAACTTCCGCCCAAATTTTTCTATAAACCACGCGGCTGTAAAATAACCTGGTAGCTGTGCAAGCGTCATAATGAGAACATATTTAAAGCTCGTAATCATATCAAACCCTTTACTAACCATGACACTTGGTAGCCATAAAAACATACCGTAATATGAGAAAACAACCGTAAACCATAACACCCATAACATAAGTGTCGAGCGTACGTATTTTTTCGACCATACTTCTCGAACATTTTGCACAACACTACGTTTCTTAGACTCTGCCTTTACTACAAATTGAGGTGAATCTGGTAAGTGCCAGCGAAGATAAATTGCATATATTGCTGGAATTGCCGTTAACAATAAAGCAATACGCCATCCCCATGATGGAATAACAAAATACGAAATCAATGCAGCGATTAACCACCCCGCCGCCCAGAAGCTTTCCAGTAAAACAACCACTCGCCCACGCTCTTTAGCTTCTACACTCTCAGAAACTAACGTCGATGCGACTGGCAATTCTCCCCCAAGTCCCATACCTACTAAAAAGCGTAGTGCCATAAAAGCAGATAATGTAGTTGTAAATGCAGATAAGCCACTTGCAATCGAAAATAATACAAGCGTCCACATAAAAATTTGCTTACGTCCTACTTTATCGGCAAGTACGCCGAAGATAAGAGCTCCTACAGCCATCCCGATTGAATTGACACTACCTATCCAACCAGCTTGACTTGGTGTTAATCCCCATTCAACTGCTAATGCTGCAATAACGAACGATAATATTCCTACGTCCATTGCATCGAAGAGCCAGCCTACTCCTGCTACCCTCAAAAGCTTATTGCGAGAAATAGATTGTTGAACCTTATTTGTTGTTACTGTATTTGTCATCATTTCAACCACCTGTCTTTACACTTGACTTTACATCGTAGATTTACTATACAGTTGTTTCAAGAAAGTGACAAGCAAAAATTCAAATTACCGAATTGTTTCGACAATTTCTCGAATTCTATTGAAAACATAGGGCAATTTGCGTTAAAATGTCTTTTATACAAAAACAACTGTTCTTTCTATAAGAACAAAAGGAGATCGTAAACGTTATGTGGAAAGGCCTAATTGAGGAATATAAACAATTTTTACCCGTAACTGAAAGTACACCTGCTCTAACTTTAAACGAAGGCAATACGCCTCTTATACATTTAGTAAATTTATCTAAGAAACTTGGCATTGAGCTTTATGGAAAAATCGAAGGTGCAAATCCAACAGGTTCATTTAAAGACCGTGGTATGGTGTTTGCCGTTGCAAAAGCAATTGAAGAAGGTAGCAAATGTGTTATTTGTGCTTCAACAGGTAACACATCAGCCGCAGCGGCAGCATATGCAACACGTGCTGGAATCCAATCCATAGTCGTGATCCCTAAAGGGAAAGTTGCCCTAGGTAAGCTAGCTCAAGCAACAATGTATGGTGCAAAGATTATCGAAATCGATGGTAATTTTGATGATGCATTACATATTGTTCGTCAAGTAAGTGAAACAACTCCAGTGGCACTTGTAAACTCTGTGAATCCATACCGCATTGAGGGGCAAAAAACGGCATCATTTGAAATTGTAGATGCTTTAGGAGCCGCTCCAGATTATCTTTGCATCCCTGTTGGTAACGCAGGTAACATTACTGCGTACTGGAAGGGCTTTAAAGAATATGATGCAGCAAAAGGCTCTGGTTTACCTAAGATGTTCGGCTTTGAAGCTGAAGGTGCAGCAGCAATTGTAAATGGTGAACCTATCGCTAATCCTGAAACAGTGGCAACAGCTATTCGTATCGGTAATCCCGCAAGCTGGAAATTCGCAGAAGCAGCTCGCGATGAGTCTGGCGGAATTATTGACTCGGTGACAGACGAAGAAATTTTAGCTGCTTACAAATTAATTGCAGGCACTGAAGGAATTTTCGTTGAACCAGGTTCAGCTGCATCATTAGCAGGCGTTATTAAATCAGTTGAAAATGGCAAAATTGCGAAGGGCTCTAAAGTTGTTACGATTTTCACTGGTAATGGATTAAAAGATCCTGATACTGCAATGAATATCTCGACTGTAGATGTTGTCTCACTTAAAAACGATGAGGAAGAAATTAGAAAATACATCGAGGACGTACTATGAGTAACATGTGGCAAATCTCAGTTCCTGGGAGCACAGCCAATCTAGGCCCCGGCTTTGACTCAATAGGACTTGGCTTGTCTCTTTACTTAAAGTTAACCGTATCTTTACAGGATAATTGGGAAATTATCCACCTCGATGATAATGGTCCTAAAGAGTTTGAGCTGGAAGAGCACTTACTATACGTGATTGCCAAAAAAATTGCGGACCAATACGGTAAGCAGCTGCCTGCCTGCCGTGTTGAAATGGCAAGTGAACTTCCATTAGCCCGTGGTTTGGGGAGTAGTGCAGCTGTCATCGTAGCAGGAATTGAACTAGCTAACCAAGTATGTGATCTAGCCTTAACTGTACAGGATAAACTCAATTTATCCTCACAGATCGAAGGGCATCCAGACAATGCAACAGCATCAGTATTAGGAGGATTAACAATTTCCTCAATGGATGAAAATGGTGTTGTTGATACATTTCATGTCAATGATATAGAAGCTTCCTTTGTTGTGTATGTACCTGATGTCGAACTAAAAACAAGTGAATCTCGTTCTGTTTTACCAGAACAATTTGACCGTGCATACGCAGTGAGAGCCTCTGCAAATGCTAATATGCTAGCAGCATCATTAATGGTTCGTGATTTTGAGCATGCAGGTCGTTATATGGAAGCTGATTTTTTTCATGAACCTTTCCGTGCCCAATTAATCCCGCAATATATAGAAATCCGTGCAGTCGCCAAGGCTAATGGGGCATTTGGAACGGCATTAAGTGGAGCGGGTCCAACAATGATTTCCATCATCCCTACTGCTATTGCGCAAGAATTTGTAAAGGCCATGAAAAATCAATTTCTAGAGCATCAAATTATCTTAACAAAAGCCGATGAATATGGTGTACAGGTAAAATTTGGACGTCTACTGCAAAAGTAGACGTTTTTTCTTGGAAGGGGGAAATAGCTTGAAACCAATTATTTTCTGTGATTTTGATGGCACTATTACAGAAACAGATAATATCGTCTCACTAATGACTCAATTCGTTCCAGAGGAATCTGAGAAAATTGCTAAGGCAATGATAGAACAAACTATAACCTTTAAAGATGGCGTTTCAGCAATGTTCGAGCTATTATCGACTACACAAAAGGATGCTGTTATCCACTATTTATTGGATACAGCCATTATACGTAAGGGCTTTGGTGATTTCGTTCGTTTTGCTCAAGAGAAGGATATTCCGTTTTATATTGTTAGTGGGGGTGTCGACTTTTTCATTGAGCCACTGTTAGAGAAATACGGTCCATTTTCTGGTATATATTGTAACAGTGCTGATTTTTCCGGACAGCAAATTAAACTCGTCTTTCCAAACAGCTGTGATGAAGAATGTGCGAAATTTGAGACACAGGGATGTGGTTGTTGCAAGCCAAGCGTTATGCGAATGGTTGCACAGAGCAATCATTTTAAAATCGTAATTGGAGATTCACTCTCTGATTTTGAGGCTGCAAAACAGGCAGATTTAGTACTTGCTAGGGATCATCTTATTAAACGCTGTAAAGACCTTCGTCTTCCTTATGAGCCCTTTGAAACATTCTATGATTGCTTAGAAGTTGTAAAAAAGCTTATGGAAGCAGATAAGGCTTTTTCCATGTAATTGGAAAGATTAAAAAGCTCATCACCATAACGTGTTGTTAATTTCCGTTCCGACTGGGCGCTTTCCTGGGGGCGTCGGGCCAACACAAGGTTGGTCACGAAGGCGTTATCACAGGATGTGATGCTTTTAGCCTTCGTTCCTCTATTGCTAATCCCCAAGGAGTCGCCCAGTCGTAACGAAGATCAACTTATTTACATAGTAGATGTTTTAACAAAAGTCATCCACAACTTTTAGTGATGAGCCAAAAATAAAAGCTGTATGTTCATAATTGACGCTCTTATTTCTACATAACAAAGGGAACCATCATTTAGGTGGTTCCCTTTCCAAGTTCATAATTTATTTTTCGCTTTAAGAAGTCTCTTTCGACGTTCGTACCAAAAAACACAAATGATAAACCACGTATAACCCATACTCCATCCGGCCAATACATCTGAAGCAAAATGACGGGCTCCAGCAATTCGAGACAAACCAATAAGCACAGTTAAAACAACTGCCCCAAGCCAAAGTAATGTCTTACGTCCCTTGCTATTATTCTCCGAAAAAATATAAGCAATTGTAAATAAATACAAAATACCGGTCATAGAATGTCCAGATGGAAAGCTATAGGATGTTAATTGGTCTTCAATCTCCGGTCTTGGTCGATGTACCCATTTTTTTAATAATTGGTTAAGTACATTCCCACCAGCAATTGTTAACAAAACAAATAATATACCTCGGTTATTTTTCACCTTCCATGCTAAATACACAATTAAGACGATAGCTACAGACACTACAAATACCGGTTCTCCTATATAGTGAAAAAATTCTATAAAACGGTTACCGAAAAATAAATCAGCCATTTTTGTATCAAAAGTACTGATTAATTTACTCGGAAAAGTAACTCGTAACACAAAAAAGATAATGAGCGTTAATACGGCTAAAAGATAAGCCCATTTTTTCATATAATACTTCACCTCAAAACTATATGCTGTTATATTTTTCACATCATATCATATTTAAGCTTACTTGAGGTAATTTGCTTTTTATCCCGCATTAACAGGTTGCCCTAAATGCCTGATTGGTAAAGACTAATAATCAGTGGGGGTTAAACTCCCCACTGATTATTAGTCTTCACTTTATCTAACCTACCGTATTCCCTCTATCTTGAGGTATGACAAAGGATTTTTCTCCTGCTTTATTAAAATAATTTGAAAAAGCTAACGCAACGATAAATAAGATGGCAACGATAGGTATTATTTTTCTAAACAAAATATACACTTCCTCATCTTCGGTTTAAATTATTTTAATAACACTGGATCGAATAACCAATCCTTCGGTCCAAAGTTTTTATCCTTCTCTCCTCTTACCTCACGGGATATATTGTGTTTAATAATTAATTCTCTAAACTTTCTACTGAATAAAGTCTTTCGGTATAAATATCTTCCATCATGACTCCATTCTGCCGAGAGGACTATATCATTTGTTATATTAGTTAAATCTTCGCGATGATATATATCAGGACCATTGATTACCCCACTTAACCCACAACGACATGGAGGCTGCTCTGTCGCAAAATACAATTTAACTCTTTCAGTGCTAGATTCCGGCAATACTTGTGTCGGTATAATTTGAAAAGCTTTTCGCTTTCCTTCTTCCGGTCCTTGATGAATAACCTCTAAAAGTTCAAAACCTTTAATATCCTCTTGCTTCATTAATGTCGCTAATTCCTGCGAAGCTACCCAATACCCGCTCACATGAACTAGATGACGATCTTTCATTTCTGTTGTATCTATCACTAATGGCGAAAGTTGTTCTTTTTCCATAAGTCCACAATGCTGGCAATGGGTGCTTATAGAAAATAAAGTTCCTTTATCATCTATAAACATATCAGGTGAGTTACCTGTCGAATTTAAGGTAAACAATGCCGCTTGCTCATATTCACCATCTGAAAAGTCAAAATAAAAACGTTCTCCGATAGAAACAATTCCTAATTCATGTTCCAATGATTTATATAGTGCCGCTACATGTTCATATGTTACATCATCATTTAATGTAAAAATAGGATTAAAAGATGCCTTTAAATTTCTCTTTCTTATTTCAGGCGCACCGATGAAAATACCATAGCGATTATAAACTTTTATAACTTGATCTTGACTAGATTCATCTATAGAAAATAAATTTTCAAGTTCTACTTTCAAAATACACGCCTACCTTTATATAAAGTTTTATAGTGAAGTATGTTGACTAGCTAGTAACTTTAAAAAAATCTACAATTTCTACTTTATTCTTAGATAACCAGGTTCTTATCGAAATCTAATATTATCGTATTACTTACTATAGCAAATCTACTTAACCACGATTATCTTAAGGGTACCAGTACTTACACCGATATTTCAACGTTGGGTTTACGCCAATTTTTTGGCGGTCTTTGTCCCGATTTTTGGCGTGATTTGGCGGATATATAAAAAACACCGCCAAAATCTGGCGGTGTTACACGAAAATTATAGCTATTTAGACTTAAAGTTTAGGTATAATTAACCAAGTTAAAATACGGTATCCAGAACCACCTAAACTCTCCCTTTTTATTGAAAAATATCCCAACTGGAATGAGTATAACATACAGACAATCTATAGTAAATTCATTCTTTCTGCAAGATTTACAGCGTCTGTCCGTGAATCTACATTCAATAAAGAAAACAGCTGTGTTAAATATCTTTCGGTTGTTCGCTGAGGAATATTTAACTCAATAGCAATCGCTTTATTTGTATGGCCTTCCGCAATCAGTCTTAAAATTCTCTTTTCTTTTTCATTTAAGTGAATATCAAGTTTTGCATCTTGCAATTTAAATTTATTATCAAGAAAATCTAAGAAATTTTGAGGTAAAACAATTTCACCATTTACAATGGCTCGAACAGTTCGTAAAATTTGTTCCTTAGACGCTGTTTTAGCTAAAATCCCTTCTATTTTCCGTTCTAAAATAAGTGGATAGTAATCAGTAATATCATCACCAGTATAAAGGATAATTGAAGCATTTGACTGGATAGCTTTAATGTTACGTGCTAAATTAATGCCATTTTCTAACGGCATATTTATATCAATTAAGTAGATATCATATGGTTTGTCTTTAAGTCTCTGTATGACATGAGTTGCATCACATTCTGTATCAACTATAATATCTTCATTTTCTTGAAATAAATTTTTCGTCCCCTCTAACACAATAGGGTGATCATCCACTATGAGCATCGTAATCAAGTGTATCACTTCCTTCTTTTACTGTAATTCTAATAAACATCCCTTCTTTAACCTGTGAATCGATGTAAAACTGCCCGTTAAAGGCCTTTACACGCTCTTGTATACCTTGAATTCCCATCGACTCTCCGACAACAATATCTTCAATATTACAGCCTACACCATCATCCTTGTAGATGATTTCAAAACCATCATCCATTTCCTGTAAACGAATTTCAACTGTTGTTGCATAGGAATGTTTTAAAGCATTGTTGAGTAATTCTTGGAATAGTCGATAAATCATTAAATTCATACGCTCATCCTCTAAATAAAGGCGATCTATCGTATAAATTAATTCAAAACTAGCTCTTTCTATTACTTTACGAATTAACTTTTCTAACGCAGCGTTTAGCCCTAATGTATCTAATAATGGAGGCTTTAAATTTTCACAATAAGCTCTTAAATCATGTAAAGAAGTAATCATCTGCTGATGAATTTTCTCAAGTTTTTGCTGGATATCAGTTGTATCTTTCGTATTGACTAGGACATCAACCTCTCGAGCAATATGGAGCTGCTCTTGCAAATTGGTATCATGTAATTCTTGAGCTAATTGATATTTTTCCTCTTCAAATCTTAACCATAATAATTTGCTTAACCAAGGTAGTTGACTATCATCTGCTTGCCTCATATGCTTTAGTTCCTCTAACAGCTCTTCTACCATCTTTGTATTTTCAATAAAATTGTTTACATATAATAAAAGCAATTCAAGCCATAGAAGCTCTTCATCTTTTAAATGAATCGAATTTTTATGTTCCAATACTAAGACTCTTTTATAATGAGCATCTTGATGGAGGAAGGCTAAGTAGACTTTGTCAATTCTCCGTATTTCTCCTAATTTTAAATCCTCTATTAGCGCTGGATTAATTGCAAGCCTTCCCTCAACCGGTGAAGTAAATTGATTTGTGTCATAGTTATAGGTTAATACAAATACATGCTCTAGCTCAAGATGTAATGAAACCTCTTGAGCAAACTTCTCTAGAAGCTCATCTATTTTTATCGTTTTACCAATCCTATCGACAGCAGTGTATAGCTGATGTATATAATCCCCTTTTGTCGAAAATAAAATTTTTCGTTTTCGATAATCGACCTTCTCTTTTATGTAAAAAAGAACAACTAACGATGTAAAAGTAAAAAAAGAAACACCTGTTATTACGGGTATAGTTAAATTTTTTCCTGCAATCCAATACAAACCAACTATAAACCATAAAGTAAATATCAATGAAAAAATTACATAATAGCGTAATCTAGTAATATGATATTCGATATCAAATAGCCGTTCTGCTAATTGTGTAAAAATAAAACTAAACGGAATTAGCAATAAAAATAGTGCACTACTTTCACCAGAAAGTATAGATTGATGAAATAAAATGTTAGGGAGCGCATATAGAAAAAGGAATGGCAGAAACGGAATCAGTATACTAATTAATAAAACTTTTAACTGAGGCGATTTATATTTGAAATAGCTTAGCAATAAAATACTAAGTATGGTAATAAGTAAAATGAAGAACGTAGCTAGTACAACAGTCGATAGTAAACTATTAATAGCAGGGTAAATAATGCCTATACCGCCTAGTATCATTACCATCACAGGGAGTATATAAAATAATTTTATATTATTAGAAAGCAACCAATTTGTTTTTAAAAATGTATAATAATTTCTTAAAAAATGGAGTAATAACACTAAGCATAGTAACATGCTACCACGGTTAACGATTACACCTATATTATTAAGACCACCGGATGGACCGATGCTAACATAAGCAATAGAAACAGTGAGCATAAATAAAATAAGTAAACATAAAAGAGATGTATTTTTTTGTTTAAAATATAGGAAAAACACAATAATTAATGTTAAAAAAAAGTAAATGGTTGGTATTACCAATATATAATAAATAACTTGCTCTAGAAAATCTGATCTACTAATCTTTACATCAATTATTTGTCCGTTAGGCTTCATAATCGTTAGTAAGTTTGCCGTTCGTATTAAATGGTCATGTTTTACATTAGGGACATCCTCTGTTTGGATGTTATTTACACTTAAAACAACATCTCCTTCAGAAATTCGAACTCCATTCGCTAATTGTTTATTGTATGAACTAGTTACTACCCATTCCCCATTCTCTTCTTTTAAACCTAGAACAAAAAAATTCATGCTATAAGTGACATATAGTAGGTAAGCTCCTAGCAATATGTAAATACTTATAGCAAGTAGAAACCATATACGTTTAATTATTTTCAGTTCCAAAATACGACTTCTAAGCTACTTACTACTTCTTCAAATGAGGCAAGTATTGCCTTTTGCTCCATAGCTGAAACTCCAATTAATGAGGCTTTTTGTTCCTTTAATAGTGCAACTATGTCTGGGTTCATTTCTAGATGTTGAATTACATTAATCATACAAATCTCTCCTCATTTCATTAGTTTTTTTAGGTAGTCTTTACATACTTCATTTATAGCTACATTTTCAAGAATATCAAATGCTTTAAACTTGTAGACATTTTTCATTGTAACTGCATAACGTATCGCACCACCATTTGTCAACTCGTTTTCCGTAGCGTTATTATCCAAAAATGCATCTATATCATCATTATAATAGTTTATAACAGACTTTGAAATATCATTTTTCTGTGATAAAAGATAAATAATAGGCAATGAGTATCTTTTATTTAGCAAATCATTTTTAGGTCCCCAAGTTTTTAAACTTTGAATATCGTTTTTAATTTGTTGGATAATACCTATGTATTTTCCATACTCCTCAACCTTTGAAGATGTCTCACCTTTTGCAAGTACTTCACCAATTAAGCAACCCATTGCTGTTAAAGAACCTGACTTTTGTTCAATCATTTGTAAATATGATTGCTCATCTCTACAAGTATTAAGTAAATCTAGTTGCTGACCGTTTATACTGCGTAATGCATAATCCTCTAGTATTTGAATAGCTGTATTTTTATGTTCAAAGGAAGTCTCACGTATAGCTCTAGAAGCCATAACTAGCATAGCTAAAGCCACATTTAATGATAGTTCAGGTGTTTTAGTCCAACTGTAGTCTGAGTCCTTATCCTGCAAGTCATCGATTATATCAAAAGATAAAATTAAAAATTCGATAGCTGCGGCAACTTTATAGATATCCTCGTTCAAACAATCTGTAAATGCTTCGTAATGCCAATAACATAGCTTACCAAATGAATAGCCAACTGCCTTTTTTTCTTCCTTAAAAACTTTTAGCATTGACCGTAGTTCATGACCTATTAATATCTCGTTCTCGATTAGAATGTCCAATGATTCATTAATTTGTACGTCAAGACCCTGCAATAGTCCTCTCCTCCCCCAAATGTGTTATTAAATAGTATACAGATTAATGGGAAATAATACTAGATGTCGAAATTATAAGTAAGTATTTTACATTTCATCGTTTAACGAAATACCGCCAAAAAGTGGCGGTATTATATTATTGACCGCCATTTTTTGGCGTAAACCCACCATTGAAATGGCGTCCTTATGGATGATACGCTTAAATAGGATAAGATCATTTGCATTCTGTTCGTACATTTTTTTGATTAATTCAAGTTAAAAGGTTCATCGCTAAAAATTAGAAATGGAAATGAGGCCGTATGCCACGTACTGGAGAGAAGGCTAGGCAACTTCTTGGAATTACAGTCATATTGAAGTCCATTCGGAATGAAAATTCCTTACGTTATCGTGATGAGCCATTATCAATTATGCCTCGTCATAATTGCGTCCGAAGGCTTTGGGCCAACGTGATGTTGGTCACTCAGTCGTTGCCACAGGACGTGGCGTTCTTAGACTGAGTTCCTCTATTTCAGCGGGTGTTTTGACACCCGCTGAAAGAAGCTAAATAGGAATCGTTTATATCTATTAACTAGGAAATACTCGAAACACAGGGAGTGATTGAAGTGAAACATGAAGTAAATGAAAACGTTTTAATACTTACGGCTAATTTCTCCTGTACAATTTCTGTGTCTGAAGAGGAAATCACGATTAAAAAACCTTCGAAAGAACAGCAATATATAGAACAAATAATTGTTGATGCCGAGCAACGGGCATATAAAGAAACATTAGCAGAGTTTAAAAGCAAATCTACATTTTCAAATTTTATTTGCAATATTCCTGGATTTGAGGATACTCTTCAGCAAAAGCTAGACGCTTTTATTGAACAGTATGGAATTATAAGAGTATCTGAAGAAAGTCAGTCAATAACACCTTTAGTAAGTCGATTTAACTCTGGATTAAACATACCTATAATCTACATGTTACCAAGCTTTTGTATTATAAATGCTAGAGGCAATTGCTCTAGCACTTCATCTAATGCTGATAATATTGGAGAAACAATCGGCCTACCTGTGCATCTCTATAATTCAGAAATAGAAACGTCCTCTTCAGGGAAATATACTGCTGCTGTAAAGGAAGCTAATTGCGCACCTAAACATTTTACCGAGGTCTCCATTAGTGACAATGGTATTTCTTTTAATATTACGACAGCACTTAATGCGTGGAATAAATCGTCTATTAAGCACTAAGAATAAAACTGGATTGGGTATGGCACGGTTATAGATTTGTGCCTCCTTCTTTCTTAATAACGTTTTATGTGTCATTTCAATGGCTATGTTCATTGCTTAATTTTTCTATCCGCCACTTCACCATTTATTTCCGTCGCTCTTACCTTTCTATCCATCACTTGGGCTCCTCTATCCGCCACCTTCGCTCTGCTATCTGCCACTTTGCCTATCTATTGTTTTATTTCTACCAGACATGCATATTCATAAGAAAAAGGTGCCTCAAATGAACATTGAGACACCTCTAAATTATTAACCTTTTACATAATAAACTTCTTGTCCGCTTTCGATGATGTGATCAGGCTTCGGTTTACCAGCATTTGCTTTATGACCAGCAATATGCTCCGGGCTCTTCTCCCAATTTTTCCATGCCTCTTCTGATTCCCAACGAACCACAATTAACACTTCCTCATCACCACGTCGTACTTTTTTCAACAGTACTTGCTTATCGATAAAGCCCGGCTGTTGTTCAAGTAATGTTGGGCCATCCTTTTTAGCACCAAAACGCTCAACAACTTTATCGGAATTTCCTTCCGTAACGACAATACGTTTAATTTGTACAAACATATTATTTAAACGCCTTTAGAACATCTTCAATTTTTTGAGTTTCAGAAGTTAAACCGCCATTAGCAAGATACCAAGTTTCTGGATTTAAGTAGAACACTTTTCCGTTTTTCACAGCTTTTGTTGCTCCAACGATTTCGTTTTCAATTGCAGCTTTTGTACCAGATTCACCGTTTGGATTTCTAACTGCATCGCTATCAACTACGAATAAAACATCTGGGTTTGTGTCACGTACATATTCAAAACTTACATTATCACCATGTGTAGATGCTTTAATAGTTTCATCAGCAGCTTTCACACCGTAAATATCATGAATTACACCAAAACGTGAACCTGAACCATAAGCAGAAAGTGCACCTTCGCCACCTAATACGATTAAAGCTTTATCTTCCGATTTAGCAGTCTTTGCTTTAACTTCTTCTACTTTTGCTTCATATGCAGTAATTGCATCAGCAACTTCCTTCTCTTTGCCAAAAATCTTACCAGCTAATTCTGTGTTTGTTTTGAATGATTCTAAGAAATTAGTATAGTCTGTCCCAACATATACTGTCGGTGCAATTTTAGATAATTCATCGTAAGCTGGTGCTTGACGACCAGAGATGAAAATAACGTCTGGATTCATAGAAGAGATTGCTTCAAAATCAGGCTCTTTTAAAGCACCAACATTTACATAACTTGTATCGGCATATTTGCTTAAGTATTTTGGAAGTGATTTTTGTGAAACACCTGCAACTTTAACACCTAAAACATCTAAAGTATCAAGGAAACCATAATCAAATACAACAACTTTTTCTGGCATTTTATCAAGAGTTACTTCTTTAAAAGTATCTTCGCCACTTGTACTACCTGGAATTGTAATTGGATAAGCTGCAGCTTCTTCCTTTTGCGCCTCAGAAGGCTTGTTATCAGTTGAAGAACCTTTATCTTCTTTTTTTGCTTCGTCCTTAGAACCGCAAGCAGCTAATACTAATAGCATCATAGCCATTAATACAGTAAGTAATTTCCAATTTTTCATCGTAAAATTGCTCCTTTAAATTTATTTAATAGTCTAGACGGTAGCACCATCTATTACTATTTTCACGAGTTAAAATACACACAAATGCGACAGCCATTCTGTTCTTGAACAGGAATATCCATATCATAGATTTCCTTAAGCGCATCAGGATTGATAATGTCATTTGTTGGACCATCTTTGACAACACGACCATTTTTTAATGCGACAATATGATCAGAGTAGACGGAAGCAAAGTTAATATCGTGTAAAACGATGACAACTGTTTTACCTAGCTCATCAACGAGCTTACGCAAAATCTTCATAATTTGCACAGAGTGCTTCATGTCTAAATTGTTAAGTGGCTCATCAAGTAAAATATAGTCTGTGTCCTGTGCAATAACCATTGCGATAAATGCACGTTGACGTTGACCGCCGGATAATTCATCCAAATAATTGTGCTGAAGATCCTCTAAATTCATATATTGAATTGCCTCATCTACCTTTAGCTCATCTTCAGGCTTTAAATTTCCTTTTGAATAAGGAAAACGCCCGAATGAAACAAGCTCACGAATTGATAGGCGTACATTCATATAGTTTGACTGTTTTAAAATGGATACACGCTTCGCAAAATCGTCCGATTTCCAACGACGTACATCTGATTTATCGAGTAATACTTCCCCAGTATCTGCATTAAGTAAACGGCTTACCATTGAAAGCAATGTTGATTTACCTGCACCATTTGGTCCTATAAAAGACGTGATTTTCCCTGGTGCAACGTCGACACTGACATCTTGAATGACCGGTTTTTTCCCAAAAAACTTAGAGATTTCTTTTACTTGGATCATCCTGCTGACCTACTTTCCTTCAATAATAAGTAGATGAAGTATACGCCACCTACGAAGTTTATAATAACGCTTAGTGTTGTATCGAAATTAAAAATATGTTCGACCATCCACTGTCCACCGACTAAAGCTACAATACTCATTACACAAGAACCTGCGATGATCACAGAGTGCTTGTACGTCTTGAAAAATTGATACGATAAATTTGCTACGATTAAGCCAAAGAACGTAATAGGCCCCACAAGAGCTGTAGAAACGGCAATTAATACTGAAGATAATATGAGCATACGTTGTACAAGCTTGTCATATGGTACCCCTAGGTTAATGGCTGTATCACGACCAAGAGACATTACGTCTAATTGGTTCATATGACGCCAGCCGTAAATAAAGGCAATGATTATGACAACACCTGCCAGCCATACTAAATCCGAATTGACATTATTGAAGCTTGCAAACATTTTACTTTGTAAGCTTAAAAAATCATTCGGATCTATCAACACTTGGAAGAAAGTCGTTACACTTCCTAAAAATGTTCCGACAATCATACCGACAAGAAGTAAGAAATAAATCGGACGCTTCCCTTCCTTGAACAATACACGATAAAAAATTAACGCAAAGATAACCATAGCTAAAACAGCTAGTAAGAAATTGTATTTAGCATTAATAACGAATATCGACATAGAGCCAAAGAAGAAATAGATACACGTTTGAACCATCATATATAATGCATCAAGTCCCATTACACTTGGCGTTAAAATACGGTTATGTGTAATCGTTTGGAAGACTACGGTTGAATAAGCTATCGCAATCCCCGTTAACGACATCGCTAGCACTTTAATAAGGCGGCGTGGTAACGCATAATGGTAGTTACCATTAAGTTCATAAAATACATACAGTAAAATAGATACTACAGCCAAACCTAGTAAAATCAACATTTTTGTACGGTTACGCATATGCCTTCCCCCTAAACAACATAATTAGGAAGATTGCACTTCCGATGACACCGACAGTCATACTAATCGGAATTTCATAAGGGAAAATCAGTACACGCCCTATAATATCGCAGAATAATAAGAACGACATTCCTAGTAGTGCGGTATGAGGCAATGTCTTAGCAAGGTTATCCCCTTTGAACAGCGAAATTATATTTGGAATGATTAAACCAAGGAATGGAATCACACCAACTGTTAGTACCACCGTCGTTGAAATAAGTGCTACTAACACTAAACCTAAATTCACAATGAATTTATAGGAAAGACCAAGATTTTTTGCAAAATCCTCACCCATTCCTGCCACTGTAAAGCGGTTCGCATAAATGTAAGCTAATATCAGCACGGGTATACTTATGTATAAAAGCTCATAACGACCTTTCATCATTAATGAGAAATCTCCCTGTAACCATGCAGAAATGTTTTGGATAATATCCGCTTTATACGCAAAGAACGTTGTAATTGAAGAAAGGATATTCCCAAACATTAAGCCAATAAGCGGTATAAAGATCGCATCTTTAAACTTTATTCGATTTAATATTTGCATAAACAATAATGTGCCGGCTAAAGCAAATATGAAAGCGAAGGAAATTTTTTGAAAGTACGTGACATTTGTGAAAAACATCATCGAAATTAGTACCCCCAACTTTGTAGCATCTAATGTACCTGCTGTCGTTGGTGACACGAACTTATTCCTACTTAAGCTTTGCATAATTAAACCAGCAATACTCATACCTGCACCTGCTAACAAGATTGCTACAAGTCTCGGTATACGACTAATAAAAAATAGTCTAGTTTCTTCTGATTCGAAGTCTAAAAGATCACTCGGTTTAATATCAACTACTCCGATAAATAGTGAAACTATAGACAACACAACAGTTGCTGTTAAAAGATATCTTTTTTTCATTGTAATCCCCGGTAGATTCATTTTTGCTCGTAACTCTCATTGAAAATGATTATCATTACTCACGATTCTCATTATAAGCTCGTTTCCATTCTCAGTCAACCTTCAATTGAGAATTATTCTCGTTTTATTTGAGAATACTAAAGAAACAAGCATTTTAAACGGGATTTCTACGTTTTTTATGGTTCCTCAAAGTTAAACACTTCTACTTTTTTGACACAAATAAAAAGGTAATTGAGAATAAAACACTAACTTACTCTCAATCACCTTATTTAATCAATTATGCTATTCGTCGAACGCCTTTAAGCCACGCAAAAATAATTAAAACGATTAATATAAAACCGACATACCCCATCACAGCATATAGCTTGGCTACAAGCGTCGTAAAACCAGCCAGACTTGCTAAAAAGCCCAAACCACCTATAAAAACGGCAGTTATCTTAAAACTAGCCTTATTCGGTTTTGCAAATCTTACCATGAATGAGTAGAACATCCCTACTGCTGTATTATAAATCATCCCTAATAAGGAAATGGACATCAGTAGACCAATTAAAGGATGGATTTCATTTGCTAATGCTAGCATCGGTATATCTATACCAACGATTACATTCATTTTGGCAAGAAGGGATAGGTTAATAAGAAGAATTAAAGCTCCAAGCAAAATCCCACCAATAATACCTCCCATCCCAGCCACCTTCTCATTGCGAATAGATCCACACATAACAGTTAAAAGTGAAAAACATACACCAATATTAAAAGACGTATACAGTAAAGCTGTAATCCACCAGCTTTTAGTACTCACTTGTACTTGTTGTGCGATAACAGCTTGTTCAACAAAGGTTAAATCCATCGTAGCTAATGAATAGACAGCTATTATCGAGACAATTGCTAGCAGATAGGGTGTAGCAATAGCAATAATGTTTATAATACTCTTCACATTCATCATAACGGTTGCTATAGTCAGTACAATCATACAAATGCTCCCTAGCCAAACCGGCAGACCAAACATTTGATGAAACGTAGCACCTGCTCCCGCAAACATGATTACTGCTACACCGAATAAGAAAAGGGACAGTAAATAATCCATCACAAAACCTACAGTATTACCTGAAATTTGATAAATTAAATCCTTGTGCGATGTCGTACGTAACCTTGAGCTAATTTGTGCAATGCACATTCCTACTAAAGCAAATCCAAATGTGGCAATAAGAGCACCATATATCCCATGAAAGCCATAGCTCGTAAAATAAAGTACGATTTCCTGTCCTGATGCAAATCCCGCACCGACGATAATTCCTACATAGGCACCACCGATTTGCAAACTTTTTTTCAATCAGTTCTCTCCCTGTTTATCCTATTATCGGGATCATCACCAAAACGTGTGGTTGATTTCCGTTCCGACTGGGCGCTTTCCTGGGGGCGTCCGATGAGCGCTTAGGGCAACAGGATGTTGGTCACGAAGGCGTTATCACAGGACGTGATGCTTTTAGCCTTCGTTCCCCTAACTGCTCGCTCCAGGGTCTCGGGCCAACACGATGTTGGTCACGAAGGCGTTATCACAGGATGTGATGGTTTTAGCCTTTGTTCCTCTATCGCTAATCCCCAAGGAGTCGCCCAGCCGTAACGAAGATCAACTTATTTACATAGTAGACGTTTTACCAAAAGTCATCCACAACATTTGGTGATGAACCTATTATTGATAGACCTTTCTGCTGATTGTTAGCTTATCAATTACCTTCATATTAGGGGTATATCCAATACCAATTGTTTGTGGCACACGAATATAACCATCCTCTACCAGTACTTCAGGTGTAATGATATCCTCATACCAATAATGACTAGAGCCCGCAGTATCCCCCGGCAGTACAAAATTAGTGAGCGATGTTAATGCAATATTATGCGCTCGTCCGATTCCGGCCTCTAACATGCCGCCACACCAAACGGGAATCTTATTTTCCTTACATAAATCATGAATTCTTCTTGCTTCTGTTAAACCGCCCACACGTCCTATTTTAATATTGATAACACCACAACTACCTAGCTCTATCGCTTTTCGGGCATCTTCATAAGAGGTGATGCTTTCATCTAAGCAAATAGGCGTTTTTATCTTTCGCTGTAGATTAGCATGGTCGACAATATCATCTACAGCTAAAGGTTGCTCAATCATTAATAGATTAAATGCATCAAGTTGCTGCAATACATCCATATCGTTCAATGTATAGGCCGAATTAGCATCTACCATTAATGGCAAATCGGGCATTTCAGCTCGTATAGCACGAATTACTTCTACATCGTGACCAGGCTTAATTTTCACTTTTACTCGTTTATAGCCTTTATTTACATGGCTTTTTAATAGATCTATTAATACTTCGGTGGAAGATTGAATACCTACGCTAACGCCTACCTCTATTTGTTCCTTTTCTCCGCCTAACGCTTGAGCGAGTGATTGTTTTGTTTGTTGAGCATAAATATCCCATATAGCCCCTTCAATAGAGGACTTCGCCATGCAATTACGACGAATAGAGGAAAACAAAGCACTAACTTCATCTGGATGCCCAACCTCTTTATGTAACAAGATAGGAATCAAGAAGTCTTCAAGCATATGCCACGTTGTTTTTAATGTCTCCTCTGTATACCAAGGCGCTACAAATGCAACAGCTTCTCCCCACCCTACAATTCCTGATTCATCTATCGCTTCTATAAGTAGAAGTTCCTTTTCATCAATTGTGCCAAAACTCGTTGTAAACGGTGATTTCATTGGCATTTTTATATGTCTAACTGTAATCTGTTCTAGTTTCACAAGATTTCACTCCTTATCCTTATTATAAAGCTAATAAGGAGCGTCTGACTAATAGATAGCTATGGACATATTCCTTGTGCTTTTTCATTCGAACGATTGCATAATTTTGTTCAAACAATGTCGTTAAAATGGTACGAACTTTATAACGCCAGTCTTCTGCAAGCTTAGGACTCTCCACTTTCATCTTTTGTAAATGTTGAGGAATGGGCAATAAATAAGCGTCCTTATAAAATGATTGCTCTTGCTGAAATTCACCATCAATATCGAGCACTGGTAAGCCATCTACCGTTAGCGACCACGGTACAATTTCTTCAGCTCCCTCTTCCAGTTCATCCAAGGAGTCCTCCACTCGATCGCGTTCAACCCACCATTCTACGACAATTCGATCTGAAGGTAGCCCATCGTTAAAATCGTCCTTGAGCGGACCATAATAATCATTTTCATACTGAAAACTATAGGAATCGAGCTTCAAAAACGATAAATTAGCCATACATGCCTCTAGTGGATCAAATAGCCAAATCACAAGCTGGAACTCATGTTCTTTGGCATATTCCTGCTGGGCATGCTTTAATAATTCACCTACACCTTGTTCACGATATGTTTTCTCTACACCAATCATGTGTGAGTGTAAATACATTTTTCCATGTCCATAGCCAACAAAGCAGTAGTTAAAGCCAATCAGCTTTTCGTCTAAATACGCCCCAAGCACTAATCCACCATTTTGTACAGCCGCTAACAATTGATGAGAAGGAATAGCCTGACTCCCCCAAATACTTTCGTTTAAAATTTGTACTTCTGCAACCTCTGTAGGTGTCATTATTTTTTGAATACGTACCCTCTCTAACATTACGCTGACCCCTCCTTTGTATTCCCTGACTCCAATGCTAACAATACCGCTCTTGTAAGAATTTCAACTCCAGTTACCAGCCTCGCCTGCTTAAATTTCATCTTCGGATGATGTAGTCCTGGTGTTAGTCCACAGCCTAAACCTAACATCGTTGATTTTAAATGTGGGCGTTGCACAGCATAGTGATGAAAATCTTCTCCTCCAGGTGTACGAATGGGCTTTCTTAAATTCGACAACCCTGTTGCTTGCACGATTGCTTGCTCCATAAAATATTGAGCAGTTGGATCTACCTCAGCAGCTACTACATTTGCTACTGTACATAATTCAATCTGCACTTTATGCAAGATCTTGGAAGAATCAATAACCCTCTTTACTCCCTGTGCAAGTGCATCCATTACATCATTTTGCTGAGCTCGTATATCAATGGTGAACGATGCACTCCCAGGAATAATATTGCCGGATTCTCCTCCTGCATGGAATTTGGTCATCTTAATTGATACAGGAATCATCGGATCTGTATGAATCGTTCGTAAATCTTCGATAATAGTTGCTCCTACTTCAATGGCATTCACGCCGAGATGCGGCCTTGCAGCGTGGGCATCTTCTCCAATGATTTCCCCTTCTATCAACCGAGAGGCTCCATGATGTAACGCGGCACAATATGTACCGTCTTCAAGCTCATGGACAGGTCTTACATGGACACCAAATAAAAAGTCTAAATCATCAATGACACCTTCTTTTAAAACGGAAAAAGCACCTGTTCCTTTCTCTTCAGCTGGTTGAAAAATCACACGAATTGTACCGTTGAATGATGGAGCAAGCTCTTTCAAAAGTAAGAGAGTACCGATTGCCATCGTCATATGTCCATCATGGCCACAGGAGTGATTTGCACGAAACTCACCATCTACTTCCTGCCATAACGCATCTATGTCCGTACGTAAACCGACTTTAGGATGACCATTTCCTATATCTACATAAAGCCCTGTACTGTTTTTAAAGCGTATTGGTGTATAACCTTCCTGCGTTAGTAAATCGTAAATATAATTTGTTGTTTCTACCTCATGCCAGCTTATTTCAGGATTCTCGTGCAAGTACGTGAAAATCTCCATTAATCTTGGCCTCAAGCGACTCAAAGCTTCCTTCATAGCATCCAACCCCTTAAATTATCATACTATTAAGATTATTATAAATGAAAATGAAAACTTTTCTACTAAGAAACGTCCCGCTTTCAACAATTTAACTACATGTTACAGCTTATCACCTTCAGATTGTAGATAATTTTTATATCGAAGCATAAGAACTAGGTTGGTTGGTTGATTAACCACCTCTTATTCATTTTTATCGATTAGAAAGATGCTGATTTCCGCTAAATGCTACAGCGAGCTAAGTTGCATATAATAAGTAAAAGATCTGACTTATCCTCAATAGTTTGGGATAACATTTATTGAAGCATATTAGTTGATTGGAGTGGAGGCTGGGCGACTCCTCGGGGATCAGCGTCACAGATGAGACCCTGCAGCGCAGCGAAGCGGCTCATCGGGCGCCCCCAGGAAAGCGCACAGCCGGAACGGAAATCAACCACACGCAATATGATGAGCAAAGTATCAACAAAATATCTCTTAATACAAAAAAAATGCAAGTACAGTTATTTGATTAACTGTACTTGCATCTTTTGATTAATTAATACCTCGCATAGCTTTTGAAATAATTGGCGAAAGTACTAATATTATGATCCCGAAAACAATTGATAATGAGCCTAAGAAACCGAAGTATGTGAATTCACTTACCACTTCATAGACTTTTACAAGTTGTGCGTTGATCGCTTGCGCTGCTGCGCTTGTTAAAAACCAAAGTGACATCGTTTGTGCAGCAAAAGCCTTTGGAGCCAATTTTGTAGTAACTGACAACCCTACTGGCGATAATAATAACTCCCCAACTACAACTAAAAAGAATGATAATACTAGCCACCATGGACTTACTAAATCTGTACCACCAGATAAATACGCTGGAAGCATCATCACTAAGAATGACAATCCTGCAAAGAATAATGCATAAGCGAATTTACGCGGTGTAGATGGTTGCTTATCTCCCCACTTCATCCATAACATGGCAAATAACGGAGCCATTGTAACGACGAATAAAGGGTTTAATGATTGGAACCAAGAAGATGGAATATGAAAACCACCAATATCCAATCGTGTACGACTATCTGCATACGTTGCTAAAATAGTCGCCCCTTGTTCTTGGATTGCCCAAAACATTACAGCCGATAAAAACAAAGGAATATAAGCGAGCACGCGAGACTTCTCGTCCTTCGTTGTTTTCTCACTGCGATACATATAAATAAAGTACACCGTTGGAATTACAATACCTAGCGCCGTAATAATTAAACCAAAAACATTCACTGTTAGTACGCCAGTTTTGATACCAATTGCCCCAGCAATAATAATAAGTAGCGCTAAAATCCCAAATCGTGTAAAGACTTTTTTCCGTTCTTCAGGCAGTAACGGGTTGTTTACCTGTAATCCTGCTAACCCTAAATATTTTTTTCCTGTTAATTTAAAAATTATTAAACCAATTAACATCCCTACCCCTGCTACACCAAAGCCTAGGTGGAAACTATACTGTTGTCCAATTGTTCCGACAATTAATGGTGCAAGGAATGATCCCATGTTAATGCTCATATAGAAAATTGAAAAACCTGCATCACGACGACTATCTGTATCAGCATACATATCTCCGACAATGCTTGAAACGTTCGGTTTTAATAAGCCTGTCCCAATGACAATAAAGAACATTGAAACAAATAACATGCTTGCGCCACCAGGTAACGCTAGCAGGAAATGTCCAATCATAATGAACACGCCACCATAGAAAATAGTCCTACGTGTACCTAGTATTCGGTCAGCAATCCAACCACCGATAATCCCTGACATGTAAACCAATGATCCGTAGATAGCCATAATTGAGTTCGCTAGTCCACGATCTAGGCCTAAGCCGCCTTCATGCAATTCATAATACATAAAGAAAATCAGAATTGCTCGCATACCGTAGTATGAGAAACGTTCCCAAAATTCAGTGAAAAATAATGTAAAGAGCCCTTTAGGGTGTCCGACAAAGCCATCTTGAGGGACGGATTTTACAATTTCATCTTTAGTAGACATAAAAATATCCTCTCCCGATTTCATTATTCAATAATAATATTATTACCCAATATTAAAGATAAAAACTTTATTTCATCATACTAAAGCGTTTTAAAAACTTTTTCAAGAGTTTTAAAAAATGTTGGAATTTTACACCTTTTCTTTAAATTCAGTTTAATTTCCATAGAATTGTACCAAACCTATTGATATTCCTAAGTTTTCTGATTCTTTAATATCTACTAAATTATAAACCACCGTTAAATTATTCTAAAATATTTTATAGTCAGATTTTTTACTTTTTAAACAAAAAAGCTAGTATTATCTATAATTTCATTCACAGCGATATAAATTTGCTTTTTCGATTATAAAAAAGCATGCTAGAAACACGAAGTGCTTCTAGCATGCTTTTAAAACAATGATGTTATTGATTATTTCATTACATATTGTTGGAATTTTGCATAATCCGCTTCTTTCAACTCTAGCGTTAGCAGCGTACCATTTTCTTCATACGCTGTTTCATAAACAGAGGCATGTTCATTTAAATAAGAAACGATATTTCCCTGTTCGTACGGAATGAGCATTTTACATGTTATATAATCAGAGAAAATATGCTGACGTATCATTTGCAATAATTCCTCTAATCCAGTCCCTTCCTTCGCTGAAATCCAAATGTTATCACCGCTGATAACAGGGTATGGAACGCTTGCTATATCAGCTTTATTATACACATAAATTGTTGGAATCCCTTCAACGCCAACTGCTTTAAGCGTTTCATTTGTTACTTCCATCATAAAGCCGTGCTCAGAATTGGAAACATCCACAACATGGAGTAATAAGTCGGCATCACGAGCCTCTTCCAGAGTTGAGCGGAATGCCTTTACTAGATGATGCGGTAATTTGCTAACGAAACCAACTGTATCTGTTAATAAAAACGTCTTTTTATCAGGTAATTCTATTTGACGGACAGATGTTTCAAGTGTGGCAAAAAGCATATCCTTCTCAAACACTTGCTTATGATCTTCCTGCCCTATTTTCGTAAGTAGCTGATTCATAATGGTTGACTTACCCGCGTTCGTATAGCCAACAATGGAAACGACAGGGACGGCATTTTTACGTCGTTGTTTACGCTGTGTCTCTCGTTGCTCCTTTACATGCTCTAGGTCCTTCTTTATTTTCGAAATCTGATCCTCAATTTTACGACGGTCTAGCTCGAGCTTTGTCTCACCAGCACCACGGTTTTTAAAGCCACCACCAGTGCCACCACCTTGACGACTGAGAGAAGCATGCAAGCCAACCAAACGAGGTAGCATATATTGCAATTGTGCTAACTCAACTTGCATCTGTGCTTCACTTGTTTTAGCACGACGTCCAAAAATATCTAAAATCAACATCGTTCTATCAATAACCTTTGTCTCTAAATCGCGCTCTAAATTACGGATTTGCGAAGGTGATAACTCATCGTTAAAAATCACTAAATTTGCTTGTACTTCATCATAAAAGTTTTTTATTTCTTCAATTTTCCCTGTTCCAACATAATGAGATGGCGTAACTCGCTCTAAATTTTGTGTGACAATGCCGGCAACTTCAACATTTAAAGCTTCAGCTAAATTTTCCAGCTCCTCCATTGAATAATCAAAATGCTCATCATTCCGTAAATTTACGCCAACTAAAATAGCTTTTTCAACCAATATATCTACTTCTTTAATTCTATCCATCCACAAAACCTCCCACCAATGCCTTGATGCTACTACGACAAATTTTCTTCATCTTACCATATAATGTCCTAAACCGTGTCGTTTAACATGTATATCGAAAAAAATGCGCCTTCTTTGCAAAAGGCGCACTTCATTCATTTACTTCCGTTCTTCTTTTAACAATACTTCAGTACGATTGAACTCGTCTTCAATATCTTTATTCGGTCTATATGTCAAAATGCTGACAATAACCGCTACGATTAAGCACACTACGAAGCCTGGTACAATCTCATATAATGTATCAGCTAAGAATTTAATTTTCCCCCAAACAAAGGCGGTTGCAGCGCCTGCTACCATCCCACTAAGAGCTCCGTAATTCGTTAATTTTCTCCAATATAGGGACAGCAATATTACTGGACCGAATGCTGCACCGAAGCCAGCCCAAGCAAAGCCCACTAAGTCTAAAACAGAACTATCTGGATTCCATGCTAAAATTGCTGCGATAATAGCTACAACTAAAACAGCGACACGGCCAGTAAAAACATAATGCTTATCATCTGCTGTTTTATTAAATAAGGCTTTGTAAATGTCTTCTACAAGTGCTGACGAAGTAACAATTAATTGTGATGAAATTGTACTCATAACCGCTGCTAAAATGGCAGCTAGCATTATACCTGCAATAAACGGATGGAATAGGAGTTGGCCAAGTACAATAAATACCGTCTCAGCGTCCTTTAACTCACCTGCATTTTGCTCATAATAAGCCACACCTACCAAAGCTGTCGCAATCGCTCCGAATAAACTTAACATCATCCAGCCAATACCGATACGACGTGCCTGCTTTGTTTCTTTTACTGAACTTATCGCCATAAAGCGCACGATAATATGTGGTTGTCCAAAATAACCTAGTCCCCATGCAAGTGATGAAATGATTGCCGCAGCAGTTGCAGTTGCAGGTAATAAGCTCAGATGTTCAGGATTTACAGCTTTAATAGATGCTATTGTGTCTCCAATTCCACCTGTTAAAAACAATCCAAATAACGGGACAGAAATAAGTGCTATAAACATAATTAGCCCCTGTAAAAAGTCTGTATAACTAACCGCTAAAAATCCTCCAAACAATGTGTATGCCACAACAACAGCAGATACAAGCAATAAACCAGTATGGTATTCATAGCCAAATGAACTATCAAAAAACTTGCCTCCTGCAACCATTCCCGAAGAAACATAAAATGTAAAAAAGATTAAAATAATAATACCCGACGCAATTCTTATTAGCTTTGTACTATCATGTAAACGATTATCTAAATAACTCGGAATAGTAATTGAGTCATTAGCAATTTGTGTATATGCACGTAGTCTCGGTGCTACAAGTAGCCAATTCAAATAGGCACCAATCGTTAAACCAATAGCAATCCAGGCCTCAACAATTCCAGATAAATAGATCGCACCCGGTAAACCCATTAACAGCCAGCCAGACATATCTGCTGCACCTGCACTTAGCGCTGTGACAGCAGGGCCTAGCGAACGCCCACCGAGCATGTAATCCGTTAAATTCGTTGTTTTAACAAATGCATACCAACCGATTCCTAGCATGGCGATCATATAAATAATAATCGCAAGTAATTGATACATGTTTGCAGACATATTTTTCCCCCTAGTTTCCCTATCAATCTTTTTATTAAAAATTCTTTATATTTAAAATACCACAAGTATACAAAATAACCTATAATCATTCAAAGAGCGAATTCTGAAATTTATAATAGCAATGCAATTCATAAAGTATGTTAAACTAGTGCCATCTATAACACGATAAAGAAGGCGAAATGTATGACATTTGAAGAAATGAAAGCTCAGCTTATAGAGCGGATTTTACAACAGCAACTTGTTACTGCGACAATCAGTCAACCACGTATGAAATCAAACGAAGTAAAACGTATAAAGCTAAAACCTTTATTATTGAAGGATGCTTACCATATACAAGTTGAATATCAATTTGAACGTATTTTAAAGCATGAAAATGTTCTATTAGAAGATTTCCCTGAGAAGCTAGAAGCATTTTTGAACGATTACCGTCAAGCACATATTGATTATATTGATGAAAAAATACAAGTGCAGCTATCAAAAAAGAACAAAGTACTATGGAAATCTGATAAGTCCTCAACGCCAAAGCAAGTCAATTTAACGCATAATCGCAAGAAAAACTATTTACTGGCAGAGGATAAGCCATACCCATTTTTAATTCGTCTTGGCGTACAAACAGAAGATGGAAAAATAAAAAAACAAAAATACGATAAATTTAAACAAATCAACCGCTTCATCGAATTTATTGATGATGCATTAACATATTTACCAAAGGATCGTCAGGTTCGTATTTTAGATTTCGGTTCAGGCAAATCCTATTTAACATTCGCCTTATACCATTATTTAAAAATCGAAAAAGGTTTAGACATTCGTGTCACTGGTTTGGATTTAAAGAAGGAAGTCATTGAAGAATGCTCACAAATCGCACAGGATTTAGGCTATGAGCAGCTCGAATTTCTAGTAGGAGATATTAATGATTATAATGATGAGTCTGCGGTGGACATGGTCGTAACGCTACATGCTTGCGATGTTGCCACTGATATGGCATTGGCCCGCGCCGTAAAATGGGGAGCAAGCGTTATTTTAAGTGTCCCTTGTTGCCAGCATGAGCTAAATCGCCAGCTAAATACACCAGCTCTTGATATCATGCTTCAGCACGGTCTCGTACGCGAGCGTTTTTCAGCGCTTGCAACGGACGCAATCCGAGCAGAAATTTTATCACTTGTGGGCTATGAGGCACAACTGCTAGAGTTTATCGATATGGAAAATACACCAAAAAACATTTTAATAAGAGCTTATCATACTGGTAAAAAGCCAAGCACTGAACAGCGCGCTAGCTATGATGCGTTTTTAAAGTTGCTAAATGCCAAGCCGTTTTTAGCGAATGAGTTACAAGCTTACCTTTAAAATGCCGCGGTATTTGTGAGTAAAGCGCAGGGATTCACGCTGCTTCTGCGGGTATTTCATCGCGAAGCGCGGGTATTCACTCCTTCCACGGGTATTTCATAGCGTAGCGCGGGTATTTCATAGCGTAGCGCGGGTATTCGTCATCCTTCCGCGGGTATTTCCGAATTTGCTTAATCAAATAGAAAGGGCGGTCCAATAACTTTTGGACCGCCCTTTCTATTATAGTTCTTGTCGTAATGCTTGAATAACGTCAATTTTCGTGGCCTTACGTGCCGGACGATAGCCTGAAATCATCGCTACACCAATACTAATCGCTGATGCAATAATAACGAGCTGCCAAGGAATAAGTGAAAATGTAATGTCATTTTTACTAAATGCCTCTTCCCCTGTTGCTGCTTCTAGAATTAAAGGCAGTGCAGCATTTGCTACAAAGCTAATAACATATGAAATGGCAACAGCTATTAAAGTTCCAATAATACCAATGAACGTACTTTCCATTAAGAACAATCGTTGAATAAGCTTTGGACTAGCTCCAATCGCCTTTAAAACACCGATTTCACGAGTACGCTCTGTAACTGCCATTGTCATTGTATTGAAAATGCCAATCGAGGCGATCAAGACAGCAATTGTTCCTACAAAAATTAAGCCGATTTTTAAAACTAGGAAAAATACATTCATTTGATCTAATTGTTCAGTCACCGAATAAACGTTATAGCCTTTGTCTTTTAGTTTTTCTAATATCGGTTTTACATTTTCCATGCTATCAGCAAAAATATTGAATTCTGAATGAAACACGTCATCCTCTTTAACATTACCTGTTGCTACTAAATTAGTTGCTAGCATTGGCTTTTGCTCTGTATCCATATAAATAGAGTTATTGATCATCCAATCATAAGAAGGCTTCTTCATAACACCGACAATCGTATACTTTATTTTCTCTCCTTCTTCTGCCCCATCAGTACGTGGCATTAATGACAATTCGATCTCTTTACCAATTAATGAGTCCTTATAGCCTTCCTCACTACCATTATAATACGTGCCTTCTACTTCAGCTTTTTTACTCTTTTCTTCAATAATTTTGCGCTCAGCATCATTTATTAATGTTTGAGCAAAATGATAACCAACAACGATTTCGTTTGGTTTTGTTGGATACTTCCCTTCCGCAAGCTTGCCATTTACTTGCGCAAAATCATGCATATTCGCAACGTATACATCAGATAGTGTATCGCGATCCTCAAAAAATGAATGTGCGGATGCATTGACAGTAATCGTTTCAAGGACTGTTTCCACATGTTCTATACTTTTTATTTCATGGACTTGTTCCTCTGTAAATTGATCATTACCAAACACTTGAATTTTCGTAATATTTTCATCCGATAATATTTCATTACGTATGGAATCCTGCAGCCCAAACCCAACTGATGCGAGGACAATCAAAAATGCACAGCCCATCGTTGCCGCCAGTACTGTCATAAACACACGTAATTTATTTTTCTTTATATGCTGTGTAACAAAATCTAATTGATCTTTAAATAACATGTTATGCTTCCTCCTTTACAAGTTCCCCGTCGTACATGCGGAAACGTCGGTGTGCTATCGTTGCTACTTCCTCATCGTGAGTAATGATGACAAATGTTAAACCAAGCTCACGGTTTAGACTTTGAATGAGCAACAATATATCTTGCTCTGTTTCCGAGTCAAGACTTCCTGTCGGCTCATCTGCTAACAAAATCGGTGGGTTTGTAATTAGAGCTCTCGCAATACTAACACGCTGTTGCTGACCACCCGACAATTCATTTGGGTAATGGTCTGCCACCTCCGTTAAACCAACCTTGTCCATTAATTTTTTTACCTTTTCTGTACGCATAGCTTTCTTGATACCTTGTAACTTTAATGGTAGTTCTATGTTTTCAAACGCTGTTAAGCCTGGCATCAATTGAAAGTTTTGAAAGATAAATCCAAACTGTTGCAAGCGAAAAGCTGCACTTTCTACTTCAGTGAGATTAGCTGTTTCCTTTCCGTTTACCTTAATAGATCCTTGTTCAAATTTCATAAATCCAGCTAGTATTTGTAGTAAGGTTGATTTACCGGAGCCACTTTTACCAACAATTGCGACAATCTCTCCTTTTTTCACCTCAAAGTTGACACCTTTTAATACCGGCACCTGCTTTTCCTTGCCTTTCTTTCCAATTAAAAATGTATGTTGTAAGTTTTCAACCTGTATCATTTTTAAATAAACACCCTTTCACATTCTTCTGACTCATCACCATAACGTGTGGTTGATTTCCGTTCCGACTGGGCTCTTTCCTGGGGGCGTCCGATGAGCCCCAAGGAGTCGCCCAGCCTCCACTCCAATCAACTTCTATGCATGGATAAATATCATCCCAAACTTATGGTTATGAGCCCTTCTTTCTCTATTGTAGTAAAGAATTCTTAATAAAGTTGAAGGATAAAAATGAAGATATTCTTAAGAAAGGGGAAAACTATAAGCAAAACGATTCCTTTACATTCCCTTTACAATTCTGAGATATAAGTTATTCAAAAATTTATGTCTCCATAGTATTCTTTTGTAGTAAACAGAAAGTAAAAACCTTTATAAAACCTATTTTAAAAGCACTTTTCTGTATTAATAAAAACAAATACAGTGATGCCCTTATTATTTTATGAACAAATTGTATATTACAGGATTGTAAAGTTTTATGGAGAATAGAAGAATTTTATGTAGATAAATTAAAGATTTTGTTATGATAGTAAAGTTTAGAGGCCAATTTATTTATATCCAGGAGGATTCGATTTACATGCTTAACTCAAAAAAACAAGACCCTTTCTTTATAGCTTTGCATAAAATTGCTGAGAATATGAGAGAGGCCGTACATTACGCAAATGATTTTCGTATTAACAGTGTAGCTGACTTAAAAGAGATTAGCATTACTATGAAAAATTACGAAACAGCTGGTGATAAGCTCATTCACGAACTAATCGTGATGCTAAACAAATCATTTATGACACCTATCGAACGCGAAGACATTCTAGAATTTGCAATTCGTATGGACGACGTATTAGATGGTACGGAGCATTGTATCGCTCATTTTGAGATGTTCTCTCTAACTGAGGTTGATGAATCAATGCGTACTTTCTTAGGCTATATTTCAAAAGGTGCTGATGAAATTGTGAAAGCAACAGAAGAGTTAAAGAAAAAGAATCTTATTGGCATGCGCCCACACGCAATTCTTATTAAGGACTATGAACGTGAATGCGATGAAGTACAACGTTCATCTATTAAACAACTATTTTTAAATGAAAAAGATCCAATTCGACTTATTAAATATAAAGATATATATGAACAACTTGAAGATATCGCTGATCATTGCCAAAACGTTGCAAATACTATGGAAACAATTATCATGCGTAACGCGTAATTAGGAGATGGGCACTTACAATGAACACAATCATTATACTAACTGTACTGGTCGTTATCTTTGCCCTAACATTTGACTTTATCAATGGCTTCCATGATACAGCAAATGCTATCGCAACTTCAGTTTCTACTAGAGCATTGAAACCTCGCGTAGCTATCATGATGGCTGCGACGATGAACTTTATCGGAGCTATTACTTTCGTCGGTGTTGCAAAGGCTTTAACAAAAGATATTGTAGATCCATTCTCTTTAAATGCCTTTGCAGGAGACACGACAGGATCAGTCGTTATTTTAGCAGCATTAATCTCCGCTATTATTTGGAACTTACTAACATGGTATTTCGGTATTCCATCGAGTTCTTCACATACTCTGATTGGGTCCATTGCTGGTGCAGCAATTGCATCTGCAGGCTTCGGGGTTCTTAACTATGGCGGTTTTACTAAAATCATTATGGCCTTAGTGCTATCACCAATCCTTGCGATTTGCGCTGGCTTTATTATGATGACATTGTTTAAATTATGGTTTAAAAACTTAAATTTATATCGTACGAATAAAGGCTTCCGTACGATGCAAATTTTCACTGCCGCCATTCAATCTTTTACACATGGTACAAACGATGCACAAAAGGCAATGGGTATTATGACGATGGCATTAATCGCTGGTGGTTTGCATACAGGAGATGAAATTCCTTTCTGGGTACGAGCTGCAGCAGCAACTGCAATGGGGCTTGGTACTTCTATCGGTGGCTATAAAATTATTAAAACAGTCGGCGGTAAAATTATGAAAATCCGTCCAGTAAACGGAGTTGCCGCGGATTTAGCATCTGCGTCTATTATCTTCGGTGCTACATTAATTCATCTACCAGTTTCTACAACACACGTTATTTCTTCCTCTATCATGGGTGTCGGCTCTGCACAACGTGTACGTGGCGTAAACTGGGGGATGGCGCGTAAAATCGTCACGACTTGGGTTATTACAATGCCAATTTCTGCAGTTATGGCAGCTATTATTTACATTTTATTATCGTTATTCTTTTAGCTTCTCGGACACAATTATGCCGAGGCATAATTGATTTTGATTGCATACTAAGACTCCTGTTCCTTATTAGGGACAGGAGTCTTTACATTATTACACGACAAAATGTGACACATCCTTTACACTATTTTAAAAAGGAGGATAGCACCTACTATGAAAACTTTTTCAGCTTTTATAACAGCCCACGCTAAAGCTATCGTAGCCTTATGGTTCGTCATTTTTATTTCCATGGCTATGTTTGCTATACAACTTCCAAATAAGCTTCATGGCGACGGTTTCTTTGTGAAAGGAGATCATACCTACGTAACCAATGAGCTTGCCAAAACATTTGATTTACCATCCGATACAATTTTGGTCGTCTTCCATCCAGCGGACGATAAGAAAATTCAAGATACATTAAAAAAGTTGAAAAAAACAAAGGAGATTCATTCAATCCAATCACCACTCGATGATGCTTCTTTACAAAAGAATGGTGTAGCATATGCCATGATTCATCTTAAAAATAATATTGATCATCTACCGGATGTTGTGAAAGACATCCGTTCATTAATAGAGGATGACGGTGTGAGCATTACAGGCGGACCTGTTATTTCAGCGGACATCAATACAGCCAGTCAAAAGGATTTAGCGTCAGCGGAGGCAATAGGCTTACCAATCGCTATCATAGTGCTATTACTAGCTTTCGGTACTGTCGTAGCCTCCATCTTACCTATCATTATTGGCGTTGTTACTGTTGTCACCGCGTTTGGAATTTTGACTTTGTTTAGCGGTAATGTCAATTTATCGATTTTTGTATTAAATATAGTCCCCATGCTTGGACTTGCATTAAGCATTGATTTTGCCTTGTTGTTTATTAACCGATATCGCGAGGAACGTGCCCACACTTCCATTGTACAAGCTATTCAAACAGCTATACAGACAGCTGGCCGTTCAATCATCTTTTCTGCTGCTTGTGTCATGATTGGCTTAGGTGCCATGATTGTCATTGACGTCGAGATTTTTCACAATATCGCTTTAGGAGGCGCAATTGTTGTATTTCTTGCAGTACTTTCAGGCTTAACCTTGCTACCTGCTACGATGATGTTATTAGGAGATCGCCTTAATAAATGGCGCCTATTACGTGTAAAATCTGATGGCGCAAATCGTTGGCGTGGCTTTGCCGGTTTTGTCATGAAATATCCTGTTGCCATCGTTATTGTAGCTTTATTATTACTAGGTATTGGTATGATTCCATTGAAGGATATTAAACTTACAATTCCTCAGGTGGATTCATTACCGGCGAAATATGAGGCACGTGCAGCTTATGATCAGTTAGACGAAACGTTCGGACTTGGCGATACCTCAACTTTATATTTGTTAGCAGAACGTAAGGAAGGTTGGCAAAATGCTGAGGCAAGAGAGCTTATTTACACTATTCAAGAAAAGTTGCTTGATGACCCATTAGTAAATCAGGTATCAACCATTTATACGACGGCTAACATTAAGTCACCTGAGGAACTGACAGCTTCTTTGAAAATTCCACAAGTGGCAGAACAATTAAAACCAATTCTAAATACGTTTGCTAAAGATAAACAACTCTTTATCCCAATTACATTGAACGCAGCCGGTTCATCCACTACTGCTCAAGAATTTGCTCGAACATGGAAAGATAAAGATTTAGGTGTCGATTTTACTCTCGGAGGTCATGCGAAATTCAATCAAGAGATTTTCGATGAAATTGCTAGTAAAATTTTCTTGGCTGTCTCTATTATTATTGTTTCAACGTTCTTTATTTTAATGATCGCTTTCCGCTCTATTTTAATCCCACTGAAAGCGATTATTATGAATATCATTGGACTTTCATCAGCCTTCGGTATTCTCGTCTATATTTTCCAGTATGGTCATTTGGGCATTGAAGCCGGTACGATTGTCCTTATTATCCCAGTAATTGTATTTTGCCTTGTATTCGGCTTAAGTATGGACTATGAAGTCTTTTTAATATCTCGCATTCAAGAGGAATATCAAAAAGGGGCGGATAATACACGTGCCACGATTGACGGTCTAACTTCTACAAGTCGTATCATTACGTCAGCAGCGCTTATTATGATTGTTATAACCGGGGCATTCGCTTTTACAGATGTGATGCCCGTGAAGCAAATTGGGGTTGGTATAGCTGTTGCGGTCGCCATCGATGCAACCATTATCCGTCTCTTGCTCGTACCAAGTCTTATGAAGCTCTTTGGGAACTGGAATTGGTGGCTACCCTTCACGAAGAAACAAAAATAAATGGAGATCAATGATGCCTCGGCACATTGCATTTTACGTTAATAATTGTAGCTGACGTTTCACTTTCGCTACGAAAACATTTGCTGAAAGAAGTAAAAAAATCCGCTCCCTTACACAAAGGTTGCGGATTTTTCCTTATTTTGAATAAATACGGTCGTACCATTCTTTTGCTGCTTGTACCTCAGGCATTGTTAGCTGATGACCGTAATTAAACCATACAGTTGTCACCTCTGCCCCAGCTGCCGTTAAAAGCGCCTCTAAGTCTTCGGATTCCTGAGCAGAACACATTGGATCATTCGTTCCAGCACCGATAAAGACAGGAATAGAAGAAAGTGTAGGCAATTCAAGATCACGTCTAGGCACCATTGGATGATGCAGGATTGCACCTGCTAGAGCATCCTCATAATGGAATAATAGGCTAGCAGCTATATTCGCACCATTAGAGTAGCCGATAGCAACAACTCGATGACGGTCAAAGCCATACTGCTGTGCTGCTTCTAATAAAAAGTCATTTAATTCCTTCGTACGGAAAATTAAATCCTCTATATCAAAAACCCCTTCCGCTAATCGACGGAAAAAGCGTGGCATACCATTTTCAAGTACATTTCCACGGACACTTAAAATGCTTGCTGTCTCATCAATTTCCTTTGCAAGGCCAATTAAGCTTTGTTCATTTCCACCTGTACCGTGTAACAATAAAAAAGTTGGTTTTGTTTCATCTATTCCTTTATGAAAAACGTGCTGCATTTACAGTCCACCTCTCGATTATCTTGAATTCGAGATAATTGTAGCCTGTGGCAAAATTAAATTCAAGCTCTTTGACTTATTAATTTCGCGATTTTCACTATTGGGCTGTTCCTTGTGGTCTTTGTAAAATTTTGTGATCGTAAATACTGAAAATAAACAAGCAGCTAGAACAACAACAATAACTATTCCCACTAATTTTTTCCCATTCATTCGTTCGTATCCCCCGAATTACTTATTTCTTTTTACGAAAACCTTCTTCTAGTAAATATTCTTTCGCAGCATCGTGTGTACCAAAGGCTTCCTCTAAATTTTCTCCATGATAAACATTCCACGAACGTTGCTCAAAGGCTAGCATTAATTGAGCACCTTCACGATTTTGCCATACCTCTTCGATTGGTTCTTGATCCTCTGCTTCTTCCGATAAATATTGAATGGCATCTTCAATAATTTCACGAAGCTGTTGTTCATCGTAGTCACGAATATTTACTAAGCCTTTATTTGCTTCTTCCTTATAGCGCAATAAATCACCGACAAATACGAAGCCGTTGCCATTTGGGTGTAGTTTTTCCACAACAATTGTTTTTTCATAAAGACTATCCATAAAGTGATAATTTACGCGTTTCAATGAAATTTCCTTCTTTGTCAGTTCAGGAAATGAGTCGATGATGGCTTGCTTTTGTTCAAATGTTAGCATATAAAAATGCTCCTTTTCTATTCAATATACCTTACAGTATAACTTATTCTTCCTGTTATATCGAAGTAAAATAGGAAGTACTAAAAGTAAAGTTTCATGTCCATAACGTGTGGATTGATTGTGTGGGTTGATTTCCGTTCCGATTGGGCGCTTTCCTGGGGGCGTCGGGCCAACAGATGTTTTTTTGCGCGAAAGCATAGCGACAGCGGCACCGAGGCAGGTCACGAAGATCAACTTATATATACTCTTTAAAAATTGATGAAGAAACAAGAAACCAGAGCCTAATCATTTTCTACTATAAAAGTAAAAATCCGCTTTAACTCTCTGCGGAAAAAGCAAGAGCACACCGATGTTGCTCATACCTTATTCACGGAAAGTGAAGCGGATTTACCGTTTACAATTATCCTAGGATTCTTATGAGGCTTTTCAGACTCCCTACAACTTCATAACATTTTATCTTTTACAAACTGAATAACATGTGCAACGTATAGTTCCCGGTAAGGGACAAATTGTGCAGTACTTACTGGGCGCACAATTTTCACTCGTTGACCATCAGGGAAATATTCATAGCCTTCAATATTCAAAGTAGCTGTTTCTCCTAAAAAGAATGCCTCTGCCTCATCAAGCTTTGCTCGAACGACCCCTGACACTTCCTCATACTGCAAGTTAAATGATTCCCAATCATGTTTGAATGGATATATAAAAACATGACAAAATTCATTGTCAATCATGTTTTCTGAAACGATACTACAAGATGTCATGCCCATTTTAACAACTTCGTGTACGTCGACATCGAGTCCTAGCTCTTCCTTCACTTCACGAATTCCTGATTCTACTGTCTCTACGGCTAATAGATGCCCCGCCGCTGTAATATCAAGCAAACCAGGATAGTCCTTTTTTTGTGCACTACGGATTTGGAAATAGATATAGTCCTCATTGACAAGCCAACAGTGGAATGTTTCATGCCATAGCCCTTTTTCATGTACCTCTGCTCTCGTTGCTGTCCCTATCTGTTCATGCTGTTCATTAAAAACTTTCACAATTTCTTGTTCCATTTTTCCCGACTCCTATACCGACTTCGTAGCCTTTTTCTTAATCACATTCCGTTCATCATAAATATTGGACGCGATCACTTTTAATACTGCATAAAACGGTACAGCAATGATAATACCAATAAAGCCTGCAATATTACCTGCTGCTAAAATAACTGTAATAACGGTTAACGGATGGATATCGAGTGTTTTCCCCATTACATTAGGCGTTATAAAGTTACTATCAATTTGCTGCGCCACGAGTGTGACAACAGACACCCATATGACTAACACTGGATCCTGAACAACAGCCACGATCAGCGCTGGTGTAAAGGCGATCCATGGTCCTATAAACGGAATCATATTCATAAAGAAAGCAAATATAACAAGAAGTAATGAATACTCTAAACCTATAATTAAATACCCGACATACATAATGAGTGCTAGTAAAAAACTAATTTGTAGCTGTCCTTGTATATAGCTACGTAAAACACTATCAATTTCACTTAACGTTTTCTTCACCCATTCACGACGTTCACCACTAAAATATTTATAAATGGATGGTGCAAATTTTTCATGATCCTTCAACATAAATATAAAGAAAAATGGAATTAAAATAGCTAATAAAGAAACTGAAACAACTGATTGTAAAAACGATACTAGTCCCTTACTTGCCGCAAAAGCAATATCCTGCACATAATTCGCCATATTGTCGATTAAATCTTTTAACTGCGGTGGGAAGTTATCCCTGTTTTTCAACACATAATCAGCTGCCTCTTGAATACTAGCACTAATCTGTGGTACATTCTTCGCTAAATTATTTACCTGTACTGCAATCGGATTACCAACGATCCACCCAAAGCCACCAACAAGCGCAATTAATCCAATGACTATCGTTAATATGCTTGCCCATCTCGGCCATTTACGCTTCTCTAAAAACCTCTGAATCGGCTCCGTAACATAATACAAAACGCCGCCAAGCAATAAAGGTACAAAAATAGCCTTTAAAATAATAACAAGCGGCGAAAAAATCCAATGAATCTCTATAAAATATTTAATGACTAGTAGCGCAAGTAAAATCCCTACGCCTACTTGAAACCAAACTTTCCTCGTCACTTTCATTCACTTCCTTTTATCTCAGTTACTGAAAATACTACTTATATATTAACCATTTAGCAAGTATCCTAGTATTTATTGTCTAAATAATAGAGTTTTAAAACAAAAAAATTCGCAACCCTCCAGCGGGCAATCCCGCAAACCCCTCAAATGCCAAAGCATCTGAGTAGGCTCATACGGTTTGCCTTCCACAGGAGTGTCGCAAATTTTCACAATGTAGCAGTTTATAATTTTGTATCGTCTACTGAATTTAAGTAATCTTCAATATCTCCAATAACCGATTCAACACAGCCGTCCTCAAATGGTGAAATTAAGCCCGCTTCTTTTACAAGCTTCGTAAAGGACATAGAACCACCTAAACCACATAAATGAATATAGTCCTTCCAGGCAGCTGCAAATTCTTCACGTGAACGTTTCCAGAATTGGAATGCACAAATTTGCGCTAACGTGTAATCGATGTAATAGAACGGACTTGAATAAATATGACCTTGACGTTGCCATATACCACCTGCTTCTAGATAGCTGTTATGATCATAGTCACGGTGTGGCAAATATGTCTCCTCAATTTTTTCCCACGCAGCTTTACGTTCAGCCGGTGTCATATTCGGATTTTCATAGATCACATGCTGGAACTCATCAACTGCAACACCGTAAGGAAGGAATAATAAGCCACTACTTAAGTGTGTGAACTTATACTTTTCAGTGTCCTCCTTAAAGAATAACTCCATCCATGGCCATGTGAAAAATTCCATACTCATCGAGTGAATTTCACAAGATTCATATGTCGGCCATAAATACTCTGGTATTCCGATGTTACGACTTGAATAAACTTGGAAAGCATGTCCAGCTTCATGTGTTAACACATCGATATCACCTGAAGTACCATTAAAGTTCGAGAAGATAAATGGTGAGTGATAGTTTTCGATAAATGTACAATAACCGCCACCCTCTTTACCTTTCTTCGCCACTAAGTCCATTAATTCATGGTCAATCATAAAGTTGAAGAATTCACCTGTCTCAGGTGATAGCTCCTCATACATTTTTTTACCGTTTGCAACAATCCATTGCGGATCGCCTTTTGGTGTAGCATTCCCTGACACAAAGTTGAATGCTTCATCATAGAACTTAAATTCAGAAATACCAATACGCTTTGCCTGGCGTTCATATAACTTAGTTGCAATAGGTACGATTAAATCACGAACTTGGTCACGGAATTTCTTTACCATATCTGCATTATAGTCAATGCGATTCATTCGAATATAGCCTAGCTCGACATAGTTTTTATAGCCCAATTTAACAGCGATTTCATGACGCATCTTAACAAGGTCATCATATAGTCGATCAAATTCCCCTTCATGCTCAGTAAAAAAGCCAAAGCGCGCATCCGTTGCCGCCTTACGCATTTCGCGATCAGTAGACTCTGCATATGGACCAAGCTGGGCAAGCGTTAATGTTTCACCATTAAAGTCAATTTGCGCAGAGGCAACTAGTTTATTATATTCCGAAACGAGCTTGTTCTCCTTTTGCATTAGATCAATGACTGCTGGTGAAAAACCTTTAATTTGATAGGTTGCTAAATCAAATAATTGCTGGCCCCATTTTTCTTCTAACTGCTCACGGAATGGTGAAGCGATTAGCGCCTTATAATATTCTGTTGTTACCTCTTCCAGCTCAGGTCCAACCTCGTCAAAATAATCGCGTTCTGCATGATAAAATTCATCATTTGTATCAATCGAAGCACGAATGTACACTAGGTTCGCCATCGTAGCATAGTCATTACTCAATCCGTTTAATTTTTCAATTATTTCACTTTGCTCGTCCATCGTTTGCGCATTTTTAAATTGGTCAATGAAAGATAATTGTTGCTCTTTCATTGCCTCAATATTCGGACGGCTGTATTCATAGTCTTTAAATGTTTTCATAGAAGTCCCCTCTTTCTGTCATATACCCCGTTATATTTCTATTATATGCCAAATCTATATTATTAAGAAATAAATTAATAGCCAAATACATATGTTTTTAATAATGCTGCCCTTTCACGTAGCGTTAACTTCAATTCCACCGATTTTGGCGTTTTTGCCGCAACGACATCTACTTCAAAACCTAAAGACTCCGCTAAATATTTCGCACGCTTTAAATGAAAATCATTAGAGACGATCGTGATTTTCTTAGTTCCTTTAGGCAAAAGATCTTTACTAAATAATAAGTTCTCATAAGTTGAAGTAGATTGGTCTTCCACTAATACTCTATTAGCATCAATACCATTGTCCTGTAAGTATTTAAGCATGACTGAAGCCTCTGTCCGATCTTCATCTTCCCCTTTTCCACCTGACACAATCACTTTTACATGAGGATACTTTTTCAAATACTTTACAGCCTCTTCTAATCTATTTTTCAAAGAAAGCGATGGAATCCCTCCCGGTTTCACCTTCGCTCCCAGGACAATCATGTATGAAGCAGTTCCGTTTGCAGCTGGCTGGACCCCTTGCTTCATCTCCTCGCCGAGCCAAATATAAACAACACTACTTATAGCAAGTAGTATAACCCCTAATCTTATTACCCATTTCTTCACGATTGATCCCCCCTTACCATTTATTAACGTGCAGAGGAAAAAAAGGATGCTTGTACTAAAATTACTGTACAAACACCCTAATCGATTATCTTAATATAAAGCGCTTAATAGAATCCTGTAACGCAGTTATTTCATCTGTTAAATCATTGGAAGATTCGCTAACAACCTGAATGGCACGCTGCTGTTCATCAACCGATGCCGTTACTTCCTCTGATGCAGCAGCATTTTTCTCACTAATCATCGCAATACTTTCGATAGATTGCATAATATCATTCTTTGAGCTATTCAAATATTCTACTCCTGTAGTCATTTCCCTAATTATAGAAATGATTTCTTCTACGGCCAATTCTATTTCCTTAAAGGATGACTCTGTTATGGCAACCGAATCATTTTGCTGACGAACAATGACGTCTGTCTTCTTCATCTCATCGTTCACTAAATTAGTTTCACTTTCAATTCCCTTTAAGGTTGTACGCACTCGCTCTGTTGCTACAGATGTTTGATCCGCTAACTTACGTACCTCCTCAGCAACAACTGCAAAGCCCTTGCCATGCTCCCCAGCTCTAGCCGCCTCAATAGAGGCATTCAATGCAAGTAGATTCGTCTGATCAGAAATCTCCGTAATAGTACCGACGATCCCTTCAATTTCCCTGACTTTCACAATTAAGCTATTAAATACAACATGAACATTATGAATCAATTCTGAAGACTCGTGTGATTTCTCTTTTAAGCTCTTTAAATTTAAGAGCCCCTCTTGATTTGATCGCTTCATATGTTGGGATGCTTCAAGCATTACTTCATTTTTGTCATGCAATACTTCAATCTGTTGTGCAAAATCAATGGCAGTTCTATTCGTATCCTCTGCATCCGAAGCTTGCATTACTGCACCGTTTGAAACTTCATTTATCGCTTTTACTATTTCATCTCCATAAGCGTTTGTTTCCTCTGTCACAGATGTTAAATTTGACGATGTCGATTGAATTTCTACAATAGCTTCCTCTACATCTGTAATTAATGTTTTCAGTTGATCAACCATTTCATTAAAGCCTTCATTTAACTGACCAATCTCATCTGAGCGTTGTAGATTTTCAATTTCTACAGTTAAATTCCCCTTGGCTACCTCACGTACACGTTTTGATAATTTTCGCACTGGTAAAGCTAAATGTCTTGAAACCATTATGACAACTGCAGTACCTATAATGATGGCACCTAATAATGTAATACCAATGACGAGTAATAATGAATTAGCCCCTTTATTAAAGTCTTGCATATATGTACCCGATGCAATGATCCAGCCCCAATTAGGATCCTTTGCAGAATAAATTATTTTATCAGCTAATACATCTTGACCCGGCAGCTCAAACTCATATTGTGTAAATCCCCCACCAGCAAGTGCTTTTTCGGTTACTTCCCGAATAAAGTAATTGCCGTTACTATCTTTACCGTCCCATAGGTTTTCCCCTTCTCGGGTCGGATGGGCTATAAATGTCCCTTTTTCATCTAAAACATATAGATAACCATACTCCCCTAAGTCTCCAGGATATTTACTTGGCCTCTTCCCTTCACTATCCTTTGGTCCTAGAAGTGCCTCACGCACTTGCTCCTGTGCAACTTCTAAAGGAATGTCGCCCCTCTTAACACTCTCATTCGCAAGCTCAATTAATTGCAAAGAAGATTCAACACTATTTTTAATAACTTGTTCACCAATATCATCCATACCTTTTTTTGCTTTACTATAACTAATTAAACCTATAACTAAGCTAGGGATAATTAATAGTGCTAACGAAATGATAATTAGTTTCCCCTGTATTGAACGTGAAAACTTCATGCTTTAGCCCCCCTTCTTTCCTCTTTCACTATGACTATTAATCTATATTATGTTATGATTAGGGATTTTTCACAATGGGTAAAATGTAATTTACGTTTGAATTATTCGCCTTTTTACGCAAATATGCTCGATAACTTAACGAGGGGAGTATATCCATTCCTATTGGGCCATTTCCCGGGGGCGTCCAGCCTTCACTCCAAATCTAACAAATATGATTCCAAACTTTTAATGACGAGCTTCAAATATGCATACACACATTTCAATAGTTAAGAAAAAACTATCTTTCTACAGGGGTATGCCTTATAGAAAAATAGTTTTTTGATTGTTATCGTTATTAAAATGTTTAGACACTATCTTAACTCTCGTCTATGATATGATTTTAATCCAAACCACTAAAGATAATAAAGTAGCGAAAAGGGTCGGGATTGTTAAAATAATACCTATTTTTAAATACTGAACCCACCCAATCTTTATTCCTTTTTGCTTCAGTATATGGAGCCATAACAATGTTGCGAGTGAGCCAATCGGTGTCATTTTAGGACCTAAATTTGTGCCTATGACATTTGCATAAATAAGCCCTTCTTTAATAATTCCAGTCGCACTAGTTTCAGCAATAGCTAATGCATCAATCATTACAGTTGGTAGGTTATTCATAATAGCTGACAAAATCGCTGCTATAAACCCCATCGTTATTGTCGCTACCATCAACCCTTGCTGTATAGCGTGCTCTAATAGACTTGCTAGCAATCCTGTCATTCCTACATTTTTCAAACCGTAAACAACCACATACATACCGATAGAAAAGAACACAATATTCCACGGTGCGCCTTTCACAACTCTCTTTGTATCTACAATATGGCTACGTCGTGCTAGTAGGAAAAAGATAGTTGCTACACCACATAAAATAAATGACACTGGAATTTTGAAAAACTCACTCGTTAAGAAACCAACTAATAGAATGGCTAAAACATACCATGATAATAAAAATAATCTCGAATCACGAATTGCAAGCTTTGGATTATCAACCGCCTCGAGTGAATATTCTTTTGGAATCGAACGGCGAAAGACAATATAAAGTACAACAACGCTTGCTAGTAAAGAAACGAAGTTCGGTATCAACATATGTAGGGCATATTCCATAAATCCAATACCGAAATAGTCTGCCGACACAATATTTGTTAAATTACTAATGACTAACGGTAAAGATGTTGTGTCCGCTATAAAGCCACTTGCAATAATAAATGGAAAGATCATTTTATCGGTTAAATTCAATTTACGGATCATTGCGAGAACAATTGGTGTTAGTATTAAAGCTGCACCGTCATTTGCAAATAACGCTGAAACAATAGCACCTAGACAGGAAAGGTAAATGAATAAGCGTATACCACTTCCCTTTGCCACGCGTGCTATATGTAGGGCAGACCATTCAAAGAATCCTATTTCGTCTAAAATAAGTGAAATAAAAATAATTCCTATAAACGATAACGTTGCATTCCAAACAATCCCTGTCACCTCAACAACATCTTGCCAGGTAACAACTCCGAGCATTAACGCAATTGCAGCACCAAAACAAGCAGACCAGCCGATCGATATTTTACGTGGCTGCACTATTACAAAAAATAAAGTTACTAAAAATATCGCAATAGCTAAAATAGCTTGCACCATTTTCCTCCCTAATTAAAAACCAGTAGCTTTATTCGCTACTGGTTTCTTATGTTTAAATTATTCGCCTAAATCTGCATTATGATAAACGTTTTGGACATCCTCTAAATCTTCTAATACATCAATTAATTTTTCAAATTTCGCAATGTCGTCACCAGTTAATGCAACTTCTGTTTGTGGAAGCATTGAAAGCTCTGCTACTGTAAATTCTTGAACGCCTGCTGCTTTTAGTGCTTCTTGTGCAGCAAAGAATTGGTCCGGCTCAGCATAAATAATGACAGCCTCATCTTCTTCTAGAATATCACGAGCATCAACATCTGCTTCCATTAAAATTTCAAGAACTTCATCTGCTGATTTACCTTCTAAACCGATAACCGCTGTTGAATCAAACATGTAGGCAACAGATCCACTGACACCCATATTCCCATTATTTTTACCAAATGCTGCACGTACATCAGAAGCTGTACGATTAACATTATTCGTTAAAGCATCCACGATTAACATAGTGCCTGCTGGTCCGAAACCTTCATAACGTAATTCGTCGAAGTTTTCATCTCCGCCACCCTTCGCTTTTTCAATTGCTTTTTCAATAATATGTTTAGGAACACTGTATGTTTTTGCTCGTTCAAGAACAACTTTAAGGGCACGGTTTGATTCTGGATCTGGCTCGCCTGATTTAGCTGCCACATAAATTTCACGTCCAAATTTTGCATTGATACGGCTTGTGCTTTGGTCTTTAGACGCTTTCTTTTCTTTAATATTGTTCCACTTACGACCCATAGTTTCCACTCTCTTTCAAATTATAAGTTTATCAATTACGCCTCGGCGTAATTTCGTCCGGATGTTTTATTTTCATTTAAACACCCATGAATAGGATTGCACTCATCTTATATAGATCTTCCACTGAATGAAGATAAAATCATAAATGCGCAGTTGCACATTTGTAAATGGTGATTAAATACTTCTCGTATCTTTACTCTGCAAATAATAACACAAATGATGCTTACAAAGCTAGATATGCCAATGTTTAAGGTAACTTTATTAAGTCATTAATTGCAAAAATTTGTTTCACTTAGAGCCACTTGGGATGATCACCAAAACGTGTGGTTGATTTCCGTTCCGGCTGGGCGCTTTGTCGCTGCCGCTTCGCTTTCGCACAGAGCAAAGCTTCCTGGGGGCGTCCGATGAGCCGCTTCACTCGCGTTGCTCGCTCCAGGGTCTCGGGCCAACACGATGTTGGTCACGAAGGCGTTATCACAGGATGTGATGGTTTTAGCCTTCGTTCCCCTATCGCTGATCCCCAAGGAGTCGCCCAGCCTCCACTCCAATCAACTTATTTACATAGTACGTTTTAACAAAAGTCATCCACTACTTTTGATGATGGACCGCCACTTGACAATTGGTTTTCTACTTTGATTTTTTCTAATAGTGCATGACAGCCTTCTAAAACTAAATCATAGGTTTCTTGGAAATCTCCTGTATAGTACGGATCAGGAACGTCTTTTCGATGGTTAGTTAAATCTAAAAAGCGGAAAATTTTTGGGGAATCAGGATTCCCCAACATTGTGCGGATATTACGTATATTGCTTTCATCCATGCCAATAATGTAATCAAAATTTTCAAAGTCAGCCTTTTGTAATTGTCGGCCTTGCATCCCTTTTGTTGAGATGCCATATTCTTTTAGCTTATTTTGTGTTCCCTTGTGAGGTGGTTCGCCGATATGCCAAGAGCTTGTTGCAGCCGAATCTACATGGACTTTATGACTCAAATGCTCTTTCTCTACCAAATCACGCATGACCGCCTCAGCCATTGGTGATCGACATATATTCCCTAAACATACAAAAAGTACTCGAATCATTTTTATGTCCTCCTACAATCAATGTCGCCTTGGCGCAATTGTAGCTGTCGCTTTGCTTTCGCTACAATTAACATCTGTATCTAACGTTTTATCTTTTCAGCAAAATATTTGTGAATGCAGATAAAGCACTCAAAATCAATCGATTCTGAGCGCCTTCTAAGTTATCCCACATTACTTGCAGTATGCTACTACTTCAAGTGAATGTGAAGATTTTAGTTTGTGTTCTTCACACAGAGGGTTCTCCTCGTTGTTTCACTTTATTTCTTTTCTGCTGCAACTCGCTTCTCTAATTCTTCAGTTAATGCTATTAATTCATGCTCAAGGCGAAGTGTAAATTCCTCGCGCCCTTCTTTACCTTTACCCGTTACGTAAAATGGCTCGCCATAAATTAGATAACCTTTTCCACGCTTAAAGACATCTCCAGCATTACGTGCACCAACATAAGCAGCTGGTACAATTTGGGCTTTAGACAGCTGCGCTATTGTAATCGCACCTTGCTTTAAATCCGAACCTTCTGCATTTCTTGTACCAGATGGGAAAATCCCTACGATTTTACCCTCTTTCAATAACTGTGAAGGGATTTTAATAACACTTGGTCCTGGATTGTCACGATCAACCGGAAAGGCATTTAATCGTTCAATAAGCCAGCCAAGACCTTTTATATCAAACAACTGCTTTTTAGCCATAAAGTGAACTTCTCGAGGAGTCATTGAGACTCCAAGATTTAAAATATCAACATAGCCCGTATGTGTACATGCAATAATAAACCCACCTTCCTTCGGTAAGTTTTGCTCTTCATATACACGCGCTTTTGAGCCCGTTAATTTCAATATCACTTTTACAACATTCGCTATAAATTTATACACTGTTTCATTCCTACCTTATTCAATAGTTTTCCCCATTGTAATCGAAAAGACCCGTATACTGCAATTGCTTGTGAAATATCTAGACTCTTCCCACTAATACATCAACATCGATCGTAATTTCATTTAACAGGATATTGGATCCCTCTTTTTTATGCCAGCCCATCGGTGTCATTTCAAGCAGAGCTGGGACAAGCTCTGTAGCTAGCGGTACCGTATAAGTTATACGTTCTACACTAACATCGGTAAAGCTTTCTTTAAACCGAGCAACTATTTGTTCATTCGAATACGACTCTTTAGTAGAATCCGCATATAATTGCGCTCGAAGCTCATGTAAGTACCCGCTCTGAGGTACAACCTTAACAACACAACCATTCTGAGTTAACAGACGTTTAAATTCTTCGTAATTGGCAGGCGATAAAATATTTAATATGGCGTCGAAGCTCGACCTTGCAAATGGACTTTTCGCTAAATCACCGACACACCAAATTTGCTCTGGATAATGTCGAGATGCAGCAAGGATGCCTTCCTTGGCAATATCAATACCAATTCCTATCCCATGTTTCTTTGCCATAATACGAGCTAAATGTGAGCCCTCACCACAACCTGTATCAAGCACGGTTTCTGCATTAGCAATTAGCTCTCCGATTTTATCTTCTACTACATCATAGATACCACTATCAATAACCGCTTTTCGAGATTCAAAGAGCTCTTTACTGTACTTAGAAACAGCACCATGTGTCAGCATATTGACGTATCCCTGTTTGGCAATATCAAAAGAATGATTTGAAGAACATACTAATCTACCTTGCTCAAAAACTTCCATTGATTCCTGACAAATCGGACAAGCAAAAAGCTTTATATTTTTATCCATTAACGCTGCCCCTGCAGCTCTTTTAGATAGTGCCCCCATTAATTTTCCTCCTTCTGTTCTGTAGGTGAAATAAGTGCAAAACGCTCCCACTTACGACTTCTCCATCTAAAGTATACGATAACAGCTCGCATCCATTCATCTGCCGCAATTGCTAGCCAAATACCTACTAACCCCCAATGTAAAACGAATACGAACAAGTAACCGAGTGGGAGGCTCATACATACCATTGATAAAAAACCAATTTTCACCGGAAATCTTGCATCCCCTGAGGCACGTAGCGAGTTAATAACTACTATATTCATAGTACGCCCTGTTTCAAGTAGAATACTTAATGCTAGAACCGATGCACCGATGGCTATAACCTCTGGATTATCTGTAAAAACGTGCATAAGTTGCTGACGGAATATCGTCACAACTGCAACCATAGTAATCGTAAAGGCAAAAGCTGCCCGTACACTTGTCCAAAGCTGGTCATAAGCTTGATCCTTTTTACCAGCACCGACATTTCGTCCAATAATTATAGCTGTACCTGTTCCGATGGCAATCGCAAATAAATACGTAAACATCGAAATATTCATGGCATATTGTCTCGCAGCAAGTGTCTCTGCGCCTAAATACGTTGCATAATAAAGGAAGATAATTTGACAGAACTGATAAAGCACCTGCTCAAATGCTGACGGTAAGCCTATATTTAATATTTTTTGAACATATTCCTTTGAATACTCGAAATAATATTCTAGCTTTACTCTTACTTCCAAGACTTGATACAACAGCCAGAAAAACACAAGAACTGCTAAACCACGACTTATCACTGAGGAAATAGCCGCACCTTTTACACCTAACTCTGGTAATCCTAAGTTACCAAAGATTAAACCGTAGTTTAAGACAACGTGTAACACATTCATACCTAGTGATACATACATCGTTTGCTTTGTCCATCCATGTACACGGATAATCGCTGCTAACGCATTTATAATTGCCTGTAAAAAAATAAAGCTTCCGATGATTACCAAGTAGCTTTGAGCGTATTTAAGCACTTCCCCTTGCAAATTCATCATGGTCATTAAATGACTTGAAAAGAAGAAAAATAAAACACTCATCATTAGTCCAACGATCAAATTCATCGTTACTGCTAAAGCGGAAATCTTCGCAGCTTCAAAAATGCGCCTTGAACCTAAATATTGAGATACAACAATGGAAGCACCATTACCAACTACTTCAAGTATTAAAATTGCAATATGAATATATTGATTGGCTGCACCAACTCCTGATACAGCATTATCTGATAAAGCACTGAGCATAAAAGTATCGGCCAGTCCCATTAACATAAATAAAAATACTTCTAAAAATATCGGCCATGTTAAATGGAATAAACTTAACCTATCTGTCTCTTTAATATCACTTTCTCTTAACGTATCTGCCAATACTTTTCACTTCTCCTAATCGCTTCGTAAATATTTCACTTGCTGTTAATCTTTCAACTACCTTCTTTGCCTTCGATACAGATTAATTACTGCCCAATCAATTATGCCTCGGCATAATTGCGTCCGGAATCGGCTTTGTGCTTGCACAAAGAACTCCTTTTCGATTCCGTGACATCCGCCGGGGGCTTTAACTTCTTTCAGCGGGTGTTTGGACACCCGCTGAAAGAAGTTAAAAATATATAGTATCTTATCATAGATTTTTAGACTGTAAAGAGTTTTTATAATGAAACAATCAAATATGCCTCGGCATAATTACGTCCGGAGGCTTTAGGGCAACAGGAGTTAAAAGATTATGCAAAGCTACTATAATACGCAAAAAATCCCTCTCACAATTTTATGTGAAAGGGTTTCTTATCATAGTAAGCAATAGTCCTGCAATTGCTGACGTTTTTCAGTTGTTAACCCAAACTCTTGCTCTAGAAAAGCTGATTTCGAGCCATATCGGTTATCCATTGCATCAAATGCTGCTTGTAAATAGTCTTCACGGGCAGACATTAAGGCATAAAATTGCTGTAATTCTTGATCGCTATAATCTTGCTGCATGGTCTTAGCCATCCGTTCGACTAAGGGATGTAAATGTACATTTGTATCTAAATAGTCCTCCATTATCGTTTCCACAGGTACATCTAAAGCAAGTAAAATAAGTGCACTGCCAATACCTGTTCGATCCTTCCCGACTGCACAATGATGAACAAGCCCTAAATTTTCAGGTTGTTGAATCGTTGCTATTAACTCTTTGAACGAGGCATTATTAAAAGGCATTTGTGCATAAAATTCTCGGAACATCTCCGGGCTTACAACCTTATAAAAATCTTTTCCACCAGCGTTTGTAGGCATCTCAAAAGCATGATTTCCCTTAGCTGGTATTTGAATATAATTAGCATTAGGGAATCTCGGATTAGGATTATTTTGAGCCTCATGGTTGTCTCGATAATCAAAAATTGTTTTCACACCTAGCGTTTCAAAAAGCTCCTTATCTGCTGTCGTCATTTTACCAAGTGCCGCTGAACGATAAATCAAACCATTCTTAACAGCACGCCCATCTCTCGACTTATAACCACCCATATCCCGAAAATTATAAACTGCCTCAAACGGAATAATCTTTATATCAAACTGTTTCACTCACTGCACCTCTTCCTGTTAGCAAGCATACTTATCTCTATTTTATAGAACAATTCGATATAATACCAATTTTCGAACTAGGAAATGTCATACACTACTTAGAGCGATGAGGGGATTTATTTGAGCACTTCTTTATCTGGGCGGAGCAGGTCGGTGGTCGTATTTCCCGATCACTTTTCCTCCCAAGCGGAGCAGTTATCCACTTTACCCGATCACTTTTTCATCCAAGCGGAGCAGTTATCCACTTTACCCGATCACTTTTCCTCCCAGGCGGAGCAGTTATCCACTTTACCCGATCACTTTTCCATCTAGCGGAGCAGTTATCCACTTTACCCGATCACTTTTCCTTCCAAACGGACCAGTTATCCACCTTTCCCGATCACTTTTCCTCCCAGGTGGAGCAGTTATCCACTTTACCCGATCACTTTTCCTTCCAGCGGAGCAGTTATCCACTTTACCCGATCACTTTTCCTTCCAGCGGAGCAGTTATCCACCTTTCCCGATCACTTTTCCTCCCAGAGTAGGTCTCCTTCTTACCCATCAAAAAAGCTGCCCTTGATAAAGGACAGCTCGAAAATACTATTTTTCAATAATAATTATTTAAATAACTCAGGGTATACTGCTTTTGCGATTAACTCAACAGCTTCGCCAATACGCGGACCTGGGCGATTTGAAATATCAGTATCTATAGAATAAACCGCTTTATTTTGAATGGCCGTGATTGAATTCCATCCATCACGAGAAAGAATTTCTTCCGCTGAGTTTTTCACATAGCTTACTGTTGTTAAAATGACTTCTGGATTTTTCGCAATGACATCTTCCTCAGATACCGGTGCCCAGCTTTTAAGGTCAGCAAAAACGTTGTTAACATTTGCAGCATTTAAAATCTCTTGTTGGAATGTACCAGAACCAGCTGTATAGATATCTGGCTTTGGACTAATTTCTAAGTAGACATTTTTGGGTTTTTTCACATCTTTAACTTTCGCTTGGACATCTGCAATTTTAGCTTTAATATCTTCATTTAACTTTTCGCCTTTATCTTCAATTCCCATAACCGTTGCGACTTGTTCGATATCCCCATAAACATCATCAAATGATTTAGCTGATTGAATGGCAAACACTTTAATACCCGCATCCTCAAGGCCTTTTAATGCATTTAAATTTTCTTCATCTTTGCCTCCAGTTGTATAGGCAATAACGACATCTGGCTTTAGGGCTAAAATACGCTCACTATTGAATGTTGTAGAATTAGAGACGCGCTCAATTTTTTGTGCTTCTTCTGGATACGTATCAAATTCTGTTGCACCAACGATTTTATCGCCTACGCCTAGAGCAAATAAAATTTCTGTATTACTAGGTTGTAATGAAACAATAGTTTTAGGTACTGCATTAAACGCTACTTCTACGCCACGGTCATCCTTAACTTTATAGCTAGTTTTCTCAACTTGTTGAGCTTCCTTAGAAACAGTTCCTTCATTTGTATCTTCTTTCGTGCCACAGCCAACTAATACGAGTGCCAGCATCAACACAGAAAGCCATTGCAGCTTAAACATTTTCTTCATTTCATTGATTCTCCTTTTTCTTTTTCATCGGGTATGACTTACTAATAAACGGTATTTCAGCAATACCAGCATGCTGATTCATATAGACAGCCATTACAAAAAACACATTGGCTAGCAATCCTAAATAATCAAAGAGAATAGCTGGTACTTCGCGTTCTTCAGACACTTTGTGCAAAACACGATATGATTTTTTCGCCTCACTACGGCATAAATGTAATGTAGTAGCCGCCTCTATTCCTTGAGGTAATACAAAGTTTTGTATTTCATCCTTAACATGGCTAACATAGAAATCATAGCGATCACTTAGCCAAGTCAAATCATCTTCGGTTACCGCTAATTTACCTCGGACTGAGCCATTTACATGGTATGCCATTGGCAAAATGGCTAGCAAATCATCTGCTACTACCTCTACCGTTTCTTTTTTCACCGCCGCCAATGCTACACCAATATGCGTTGTTAGGCTATCTGTTCGAATTTCAAAATCTACTGTCGATGCCTTTTCACGCATAAATGGATAACAAGAATAACGTGCATCTTTTTTCAAATCTAAGTCCCCGCTTTCCTTCATGAAAAATTCTTACCTTATTAACACCCGGCTTACATTAGGTGAATTATAAGTGCACATAAAAAAAACGTTGTTCCCACTCCTAAGGAAACAACGAAAAATAACATAAATATTGTCGCATAGATACGACATAGCCTATGTATTTGCCGCATATCCTCCTAGCTTCCGAAGAGTTATCTATACGTTCAAACAAAGGTCGGTCTCCTGGCTTGCACAGTTCACTACGTTCATAAAGAACCTTCCCATCGGATAATTCGACAGTGGTATATCTTTATAATTCCTGTACTTACAGTTGCGGAAACAGCTTCGGTTTTTCACCGAATTCCCGATTATGCTATAGTTCAGCACCTTTATTCTGCAAGAATTATTCACTTGTAATGCAGTTTAACATAGATTGATAGGAAAAAATAGCTGTGGAATTTAGAATAAACAAATTACGATGGATAAGAATCATGCAGGTATTACCTTATGCACGCGGATATATTCACTGCCCCCACGGGTATTCATCCTGCTCGTGCAGATACTTGTTATGCTTCATGGAGTAAAACATTTTATTTTTTCATACGTTATAAAAAAATTAGCTATTTCAAAACTTTTACCGGATGGCATTCTTATATTTCTTTTTGGATTTAATATCTTCTTCTTCCTCAATTAAACGTTGTGCAATCTCTAGTAGTTTTGGGTCATTTGTTGCATCGAATAGCTTTTTAAAGGAAACTATAATATCATAGCGTATTAATGTCGGGTGTTTTTCGTCTAAGCATGTTTGATACCTTTTAGCCAAATATGATACGACTAAATCTCTTTGTACTTGCCCTGCTAAGCCTATTTTCCAAATTGCCTGTAAAGTATGCCTCACAGTGACTGTTTCTTCATCATACGTTACTGCCCAAATCTTTAAGAAGTCCTCTAATACTCTTTCTTCAGGATCACTTTTTGCTGCCAATGCGCATAAAAATTGTGCAGCACTTGCACGCACATGACCATTTTTGTATGTAAGAGTCTGAACAAGTTGTTCCCAAACTGAATATGTCCAATCAACTGGCTCCTGCATAATTTTCATTAATTCTTCGTATGATTTGTATTGAATATCACGGTCACGCTCTGTTAAATTACTAAAAAGTTGCAAAATCTCTTTTTCCATGATTCATCCCTACCTTTATTGTTTCAGAACGAAAAAAAATAATGCACTTGTAAGTGTTTTCTCATTTCCCATCATTCGTTACTTCGCTACTACAAAATAAAAGTCTCAAATAATTATAATTTCAAAGTAAGATCCCTACTTGTATATGTCAAAATTATCAGAAACGAGGTTCAATATGCAAGGAATACTTTCTTTTAGCTATATGAAGACATATTTTACTCGTTAGAGGTGTCACACTTATCAGCCTTTGCTTTAATTCAAGTAAAATACGCATTAATGATGACAATCATTCTATGAATAAGTGATGTTATTTCTTTTCTCGGCTCCATCTTCATTTTTGTAACTGGTCCTATAGTAGTAAATATATCTACTTATGTAAATTTATTCTTCACAGAAGTTATTTTACTCATTATTGATCGAGTAGTCGAGCCTAAATTAATGGATAACCATATCTGTTTGCCTGCTAGGTTTACTCGTAGGTTTTTAACTATATTTTAAATAGTTGATTTTTACGGGATAACCTCCAATACCGTCAAATAATAAAAAAGGTTATCCTTGTAATTTCTTTTACAAAGATAACCTTTTCGCTATTTAAATCGTCTATATTTTAGTACGGCTTTTTAAATACGACCGAAGCCTACTAAATATTGATTCCACCAATCAAGTGATTCAATGACAACACCTTTATTTTGAGCATCAATCATCGTGTTGTTTCCTAAGTAAATACCTACATGCGCTATACCCGAACCATAGCTGAAGAATACTAGGTCACCTACACGTGCTTCACTTGCTGAAATACGTTGTGTTGCTAAATATTGTTGTGATGCTGTACGTGGTAAAGATACGCCTGCTTGTTGGTAAGACCATTGCACAAGACCTGAACAGTCAAATCCTGTCGATGGGTTACTACCGCCCCAAACATAGCTACGACCTAGGAATTGTTTCGCAGTTGAAATAGCATCACCTGAAGATGCAGTGCCTGACCCTGAACCAACAACGACTTTTTGTTCTGATTTTTCATTGTTAGCTTTGCTACTATTGCTAGCATCGCTATTATCATTATCGTTACTGTTATTATTGTTGTTTGTTGCTTGTACAACTGGAGTAGCTGCTTGAAGTGCACGTAAACGAGCTGCCTCTTCCTCTGCTGCTTTACGTTCTGCTTCTAAACGCTCTTCTTCTTGTTTCGTTGCAATTTGTGCCTTTAATGCAAGAGATTTTGCTTCATTTTCAGCTTTTTTAACTTCCATTTCGCTTTCCTTCTCTTGAAGCTCTTGGAATTGCTTTTGAAGCTCTTTTTGTTTTTCATCTAATGTTGCTTTTTGTTTCTCTAAGTTAGCCTTATCTGCTTCTTGTTGATCTACTAATTCTTGGTCAGCATCCATTAATGTTTTTACCGCTACGACACGGTCCATTAAATCTGCAAAGCTTTTTGATTCAAGAACAGCGTTTAAATAAATACCTACAGTATTATCTTGAGCTTGGTATGCAGCCATACGGTCACTTAAAATCACTGAACGTTGCTCAATACGTTTTTTAGTATCGACAATATTTGCATCCACTTCTTTAATGTCTGCCTGTACTTTGTTAAATACTTTTACTTTTTCATCGATCTCTTGTTGTAGTTTCTTTAATTCTTCTTGTAGCTTTTTAACCTCTGTATCTATTTTAGCTTTTTTATCCATCATTTGTTGAGATGTTTCTTCTGCGTGTACTTCAGTTGGTTGTACTGTATTAAATAATAAGCCGCCAGCTAGTGCTAGTGCTAGCACCATCGACTTACGCCATTTATTGCGCTTACCCACGTTATTCTTTCCCTTCACTAGTCAATTTCGTTCGTAGAATTTTACTGTCATCATTGGAACGATTTCTTTTATGTAATCTTATATTTTATTAGCCTTTTAAAGTTTAGCACTATTAGCATAACTTTTATACTATTTCGCGCCTTTTTAATGGTTTAGTAAAACTCGAAACATTCTTGTAATATTCATGTAAATTCTAATAAATTCTACAAAATCTCGTTTTATTCTACATAGCAACGTTTTTAGCTACTTTACCATTAGACCCACTCTCTATCTTGTAATGTTTTTGTAATATTTCTAAGGATCTTTTTTACAATAAAAAAAGGTAAGGGAGCATTTCCCCTACCTATAAATAATGTGTATCCATAAACAAAGATTGATTTTCACTCCGAGTTGGCGCTTCTATTGCTTCATGGAACGTAGTGCTTGGATAGAAAGCCGTACTAAGAGAATGGCACATAAAAATAAGCCTAAGTATGCAGCTGTATTTAAGTAAACAGCATACATGTCATGAATAAATTGTGAAATCGCTAAAAGAGCTACAGAAATAATGCCAAAGGTAATACCAACGAGGAGCAAGACGAAACGGGAAAACAGATTGGTAATAAAACGAGCATTATCCTCATCCGAAAAAACATCGTGATGTAAAATAATTTTCCCACTCTCTATCCGTTGAATAAGTTGGTCGACTCGTCTTGGCATTTTGCGCAACGTCGGAATAAGCATGGACAATTCTTCTTGTATACGTTCCTTCGCCGCCAATGGTTCTTTAAATGGCTTCAGGAAGGATGCCCGCATATATGCGGATGAAAAATCTTTTGCTTCTGTAAAAATATCAAATCTTGGGTCAATTACCCGTAATGTGCCATCCAATGTTACTAAGGAACGCAGCGCTAAACCTACTGCGGGATAGAAAGCAAGACCAAAATCACGAACAACTGTAAATAACGCATGTATCAATTCCTCTGTAGGAATCCGATCCACATAAGAGATTTTCAAGAGAATTTGATCAATGGCTTGCTCCATCTTCGTACGTTCTGCATGATCAGCATTTTCAACCAATAATGTTAAGCCGTCAAATAAAGTACTTGAATCATTTAGATGAATCCCCATTAAAATTAGCTTTAAGCCATCTTGTTGTGTAGCTCCCAAACGCCCTACAGCCCCAAAATCAAGCAGTATCGGTGAGCCATCCGTCTCATCAATATGAATATTCCCTGGATGTGGATCTGCATGAAAGATACCAGAAAGAAGCATCTGCTCAAAGAAAGAATACAAAACAGTCCGGGCAAACTGCCTACGATCACTTTCTAAACGACTAAATTCAGCCGCAGCATTAGCAACACTTTTCCCACGTATATATTCCATGACAATAATATTTTCATAACAATATTCTGTATAGATTTTAGGAATCCGCACCTTATATTCGCTTTTAGCAAGAGCTTTCGTCACCTGCAATGTATTACGAGCCTCAATATCTAAATGAGTTTCCTCGCGTAAACCATCTGCAAATCCTTTAGCAAGCTCACGAAAACCAAGTGACTCAGCCCATGTAGACTTTCGTGAAAGCCAATTGGCAAACTCCTCTAAAATCTCGAGATCATCTCGCATGATCCCCTTCACTTCTGGACGCAGTAGCTTCACCACGACTTCATCAAAATTTTTCAATCGTGCCTTATGCACTTGTCCAATAGATGCTGCCGCAATAGGCTCCATTTGAAAGCTTGCAAATAGTTCATTCATAGGCTTCGGAAGTGACTCTTCTAAAATTTGTGTTACCTGCTCTGAAGGTAAAGGCTTCACACTATGTTGTAGCCTCTCCAATTCGGCAATAAAGATAGGAGAAAATAATTCCTTACGAGTAGAAAGGACCTGGCCGAATTTAATAAATATCCCACCACATTGCTCCAAAGTTACCCTTAAAGCAACGGCAAGCTCCTTTTCATTTTCACGTTGTCTTGCGTATTTAATCGTTTGAACAACGCCATTTGTCACAGCTATTTTCAACACCTGACGCAAGCGCTTTTGTTGTCGCCAGTAGCTACGAATGCGCAAGAATATATTCTTTTTCCCATTACGACGATCTCTAGCTGTAATACCACTTGAATCGAAAAGCTCAAAAACAAGATAGAGCAGCATCGAAATGAGTAGCATGCTACCAATCCAAATAAGTGTACTGACCTCTGTCACGGCTTGCATCATCGGTTCATATAAAAAATCTGTATGACGTAAATAGGTATACCAGTAAACAAAGGACGTTAGGGTCACACTAATAACTACAGAAAGAATCCTACGTATAAAATTAATGTTTGATCCAATTAATCGACCACTTACAAAATAAATAAGCCCTGAAACAACTAGTAGTTGAATAAAAAATTTCAAAAAAATCAACAGCGTCACCTCCGATGCTACTTCCTAATACTGCTAGTATAACAAATCTAAGGCTCATCATCATAAAGCGGGGTCACTTCCGTCCCGACTGTCATCCCCAACTTTTATTGATAACCAAATCCGGTTACTTAATTTCTTTTACTAAGTTTATCCCCAAAATTTTGTCTATTTGTTTACTTTTTTAGTACTTATCCACTTACAATGATTTTTACTCAGTAATTTTTGTTGATAAAATACCTTATAGGGTATATAATCCACTTAAATCAATACTTATCCACAATTTTATTCATTATCAACACTCGGAAAGTTTTGATTTATCCACAACATACCCATATACGTATATCACAAGAAAAGGATGTGCTTACACATGAGTAAAAAATTTTTAATAGTCGGTGGTGTCGCAGGCGGCGCCTCGACCGCTGCGCGTATTCGTCGCCTCGATGAACAGGCTGAGATTATAATATTCGAAAAAGGACCGAACGTTTCATTTTCAAATTGCTCTTTACCCTTTCATCTAAGCGGAATCGTTGATAACAGCGACAAATTAATCTTAATGACACCACAAGCCTTTCAAACAAAATACAAGATCGAAGCACGTGTTAATCAAGAAGTTTTACATATTAATCGAAAAGATAAAAACATTACTGTAAAGGATTTAACTACTGACACTGAGTACGAGGAAAGCTACGATACGTTAGTGTTATCTCCTGGTGCGAGTCCAATTGTTCCAAACTTGGATGGCGCTCATTCTTCACACGTTTTTACGGTTCGTAATGTCGTGGATATCGCCCGTTTAAATCGCTATATCCAGAGTGATGACATACAGGATATCGCTGTAATCGGTGGCGGATTTATAGGCGTAGAGGTTGCAGAAAATTTACAGCTTGCCGGTTTTAATGTCTCACTCGTTGAATTTAGTCAACAAATCATGATGCCATTTGACTATGATATGGCACAAATATTACACAAAGAAATGATGGATAAAGGAATTAATGTCATCGTCAATGATGGTCTAGCTAAGGTTACAGCAGATTATGTAGAATTGAATTCCGGCAAACAATTGAAAGCACAGGCTGTCGTATTAGCTATCGGCGTTCGTCCAGAAACCTCTTTAGCGAAAGAAGCCGGACTGACAATAGGTGAACTAGGTGGCATTCAAGTAGATGCTAATTACGCAACATCTGATCCTTCTATTTACGCTGTAGGCGATGCTATAGAAGTATTCCATCAGCTAACTCATAAACAAACTCGCCTGGCACTTGCAGGTCCAGCGCAACGACAAGCACGAGCAGCAGCTAATCATATGTACAATATACCTCAACAAAACAAAGGAGTTATCGGCTCTTCAAGCGTACAAATTTTTGATTACACGTGTGCCACAACGGGCTTAAATGAAAAAACAGCACTCGCACATGGCTTCCAAGCAAAAAGCGTGTATTTGATTGCTCCAGACAAAGTTGGTTTAATGCCAAATAGTAATCCACTTCATTTTAAGCTTGTTTACGAAGTGCCAACCGGGAAAATTCTTGGAGCCCAGGCGATCGGAAAAGGTAATGCCGACAAACGCATCGACGTTATTGCAACTATGATAACAATGGATGGCACATTAGAAGACTTAAAAGAGCTAGAGCTATCATATTCTCCAATGTTCAGTACCGCACGTGACATAGTTAATTTAGCTGCACTCGTTGCTCAAAACCAGTTATATGGTCATTATAAACAAGTAAAAGTTGACGAGGTTAGAGGTCTCGTTGAAAATAACGCCTATTTCTTAGATGTCCGCGAAAGAAATGAATTCGAGGCTGGTCATCTCATTCACGCGCATAATATTCCGTTAAGTGAGCTCCGTGAACGTTTGGATGAGATCCCACAAGATAGACCAGTTTACGTACATTGCCGATCTGGCCAGCGAAGCTACAATGCTGTAATGACCCTCCAGAATAACGGTTTCTCGAATGTCTTCAATGTTGCTGGATCCTTCCTCGGTATTTGCTTGTATGAATATTTCACAGATACAACAACTAACAGAGATAAAATTGTTACGGCCTACAATTTTAAATAGCACGAAAGGGATGCCGCTAGTTTGCAGCATCCCTTTTCATTTTAATTAGTAGAAAGCACTTTCTCCCAATTTATTGTGCCATTTTTAATTTGTTCCCGTTTCTCTTTATTCATAATATCATTTGGACGTCCGCCTTTTGGCCAATCTTTATTATGATTTGCCCATTCAGGTCGATCCTGCGATAAAATAAAGGCTGCTAAATCAGCGGCATCTTGATCTGTCAAAGTACCTGCTGCACCGACTGGCATATTATTTTGGATGTAGCCAGCCATTTTTGACATTCTTGCCATACCCGCTCCATCATTGAATGATTTTTCACCCCATAATGCCGGACCTGTATTAGCACCATTGCCTGAGCCATCTGCTGCATGACAAGCGATACAAGACTGAGCATATACTTCCTCACCGTTCTTAACATCCGGTATAGGAACGTTCTTCATAGTACTTGCACCTACCCATTCACGTTCTGCCCCGATAGGCACACCTTCTGAAATATAGGCGAAGTACGAGACCATCGCTTCTAACTCTTTGCTATTCATGTCAAATTTCTTACCGTTCATACTGCGAACCATACAACCATTAATACGCTCCTCAATCGTTACAATATCACCTGAGCGAGCGATATATTGGGGATAATCCGCCATAACGCCTACTAATGACGAAACTTGCTCATCGTAACCTGCCCCTGCATGACAGCTTGTGCAAGACAATTGATTCCCAACATATTCTTCTGCAGCAACATGTGTATCATTGACAAGTTCATAACCGTATAATATTGCTTCCTTCATAGGTCCATCTGGTACTTCTTCAATGCTTGGTGGCGCATAGACAACTGACTGAGCAGCTGCTGTTGCTGGTATTTTTGTTTGTTCAGCGGATTCTTTACTTTCGGCATCACCTAAAATTTTGTCACTAATGGCTGCCCCCACAAAAAGTGTACCCGCTAACAGCACTGTCCCCGCTACTCCCGCTACTATAGGTTTCATCTATAATACCCCCCTTTGTATAATCACCTATATTTTAGCAAAATAGCATATTTTCCGATGTGACTTTTCTCACACCTTACGCAAATAGAATCATTTAGAGGATAAAATTACGAAACTCATTGTTCTATAACACATTAAACGAGACTTAATACCTCTTGCAGTATGTACTTTTCCTGTATTTGTAGCTGACGCTTCACTTTCGCACCGATCAACATTTCTGAATGAAAAAAAATGCCGAGCACAGCATTGTACCCGACATTTTAGCGTTCCACTATAATTTACATTCACCATCAGCACAAATAGCTTCACCATCACCTACCATCTTTAACACTGGCTGAATCCCGGCTATCTCTGCCGCTTGATGCAATGTTCGTACAAAAACTTCATTTGGCTCCGCACCTTTAATACCGTAACGATTTTCAAAAACAAAGAACGGAACACTTTGTACACCTAGCTGTTGGGCATCATATCGATCTTTGTCTAAGGCTTCGTTGAAGTCAGTTGATACCAAAATGCCCTTCGCTATTTCAACATCTAAGTCTATATTTTCAATGACTTTTAACAAGAACATATTATCGTTTAAGTCTTTTCCTTTCGTAAAGTAACCACTCATAAGCTCTTCCGTATAGACCGATTCTTTACCAAACTGTCTTGTCCATTTTGCTAATCGATGCGCTTTTTCAGTATGAGCTGTTTTCATATCTTCAAAATTGTAATGCAAACCAACCTCTTCGGCCCGTATTGCTATACCCTTAGTAATTTCCTTTACTTCTTCTATCGTGGAGTCAAATTTCGCAGTCATACCTTCATATAAAGTTGGTGCATCTTTCTTAGGCGTATGTGGCCCAATTTGATATGTTTTGTATTCAATTTCTACCTGCCCTGAATAACCTGCCAAGTCAATGGCGCGTTCCAATTCTCTCTTACCAATGTAGCAGAATGGACATGTAAAATCTGAGAAAATCTCAATTTTCATTTACTACAGCCTCCTACAATATATCGATCCAAATTTTAATGGCAGTTGCTAAAATGAGCACTGCTAAAATAGCTTGCAAAACTTTTGTATTTAATTTTTTTCCTACTTTTGCACCTAGTGGAGCTGCTATTAAGCTAGCTACAATCATTATGAATGCAGGATAATAATCAACTTGTCCCGTCATCAACTTTCCAATTGTCCCGCCTATCGAGGATATAAAAGTAATAGCAAGGCTTGTAGCGATTGTCATACGTGTCGGTATACCTAATACGACTAGCATTATAGGTACTAACAAGAAGCCACCACCTGCCCCAACAATCCCCGATCCAATACCAACAATAAAAGCTAATACAGTTGCTATCGGTTTATTGAACGTTACCTCATCCAACGGCTTATCGTCAATTTGCTTCTTAGGAATAAACATCATCACTGCAGCAATCAACGCCAATACACCATAAACGACGTTAACCCCCACTTCAGATAAAAATTGGGAGCCGTAACTACCAACGAAACTCCCTGCTAATACAGCACTCCCCATATATATAATTAGTGATTTATTTAAATAACCACCTTTTCGATATGCCCACACCCCAGCAAGAGAGGCAAAAAACACTTCTACCGAACTAATACCTGATACCTCATGTGCTGAAAATGCTGCAAAACCAAGTAAAGGTGGGATATATAATAACATTGGATATTTAATAATTGCTCCGCCGATTCCCAACATTCCTGATATAAATGAACCGACAAAGCCAATCAAAAATATTGTAATGATCCATGCTAAATCCATCTTTTTTCCTTCTTTCTGGTCACTTGCGCCTTAATGGCATTGTCATTTCCACCAATATCAAATGAAAGGAGGGTTGTTCTTACCTTCAAATAGAAGAGACAACCCTCACCAGCATTAAGCTTTTTGAATAAAGAATGTAATGACACCAGCGTCTTCAGCTTTGTCTAAAATTGCATGACCGCCAGCTTTTGCCCAAGCAGGAATATCCGCAAGAGCTCCCTTATCCGTTACTTGAACCTCTAAAATTTCACCCGAAGCCAATGTATCTATAGCTTTTTTTGTTTTCACTATAGGCATTGGACAAGATAAACCCTTTGCATCTAGTTGTAAGTTTGATTTCATATTTTTCTCCTTTGGAACAGCAAACGTTGTAAGCGATTTTGCCGGTTCTGTTTGTTTTTTCACGACTTTACGAAGGATGAGCGCCTTCGCTTCGCGGTATTTACATGCTATAACCATGCATGCGTACTCATTGCATTTCACTAAATGTACTATCGAACTGCGCAGCGATTCGGGCCAATTTCCATCTCTGTCTGCTCATCCTGCGTCGGCGTAATCTTACCCATATTTACTTGACGAATTTCTTGATACGCATTTGGCTGTGGAGGCAAATGCTCTGTTACAACACTTCGGAATTCGGCTTCATCTTTAATGTTTAAGCCGTGATTTTCGGCAAATAATTGTCCAAGATGTTTTGCAACAGTTCCGTCTTCATTTAATTCATCAATCACCATAAAATGAGCCGGTAAAACAATTAGATCATCCGATAATTCTCTGTATCGTTTGTAAAGTGTTTCGCGTAAATCACCAACCCAATCTTCTGCAAGACCCGCTAAATCAGGGCGTCCAATTGAATCAATGAATAAAATATCTCCAGTTAATAAATACTTGTTGTCCACAACAAATGATGTTGAACCAATTGTATGACCAGGCGAATAAATCGCTCCTACGTCAATTTGCGAGGCACCAACTTGTACAGTTGCGCCATCAAGTAAAGGTGTATAGTCAAATACAACTTCTTCTGCATCCTTCGGTGGTAAATAATACGTCGCACCAGTAGTTGCAGCTATATGTCGTCCACCAGAAATATGATCAGCATGCAAATGTGTATCGAACACATATTTAATGTTTACGTTTTTCTCTTCCGCAAAGCTTGTGAATGCGTCAGTAAAACGCACAGCATCAATAATCGCCGCTTCACCCTCAGAGATGACCATATAAGAAAGGCAACCCTTCCCTAAACGTACAAATTGATAAAGCTCACCGCCACCTGTTAAATCTCCAACTTTAATCGGTTCTAAATATTCACTCCACGTTTTCATTCCACCAGTTAGATAAGCCACCGTACGTCCTGCTTCAGATAACATCTCAGCTACCATTAGTGACGATCCTTCTTTCGCACAAACGACTAATACATCTTTATCAGCTGGAATCTTCGGTAAAATATCCTCGACGCCATCTAATAGCTCAAAATACGGTATATTAAGGTATTCAAATTTATGACCATCAATTTTCCAATCTTCGAATGCATCCGCATTTCGAACATCTAAAATAAATAATTCTTCATTATTAATTACTTTTTTCGCTACTTCTGCTGCACTCCATTTTAAAATTGACACTCCTATTACCCCCTGAGGTATTATTTTATTGATATTTTTAGCGGAAAGGATTGTCCTCTCCGCCTATATAGTGAATCATTTATGTTAATTAGAACGTTAATGACGGTGCTGCATCTTTTGCAAACTCTAAGAACGTTACAGCTCCCCCAACTTCGATACCTTCAATAAAATCATCTGTCGTTAAACCCATTACATCCATCGTCATTTGACACGCGATCATTTTCACACCTAATTCCTGTGCCATTTCCACTAATTGCGGAATTGCTGGTACATTAGCTTTAGCAAACCCTTCTGCAAAATGCTCCGCTCCCGCAGGCATAGGTAATGCATGCATACCTTGTTTATGAATTAAATTTAATCCTTCGAATGTAAAGAAGATTGCTACTTCTTTCTCTGTAGCCGCCGCTGCCGTTGCAATATTGAACACCTTATACGCATCGAAAAGACCACCGTTACTTGCAATAATTGCTACTTTATTTGACATAATAAATTCCTCCTAAATGTTTTTTGTTAAGTCGCCAGTCCAGGAAGTCATCCCTGGTAGAACGTTAAATACTTTTGTAAAGCCATATGCTGCAAGCTTTTGGGCGGCTAAATCACTACGCTTTCCAGTACGGCAAACCACATAGATTTCCTGCTCTTTATCAAGCTCAGAAAGGCGTCCATTTAGCTCACCCATCGGAATAGACTTTGCTCCCTCGATGTGGCCAAAAGCAAACTCTGCCTCCTCACGCACATCGAGAACAAGACCTTCTCTTTCCATTGCCTCTTCTAGCTCAATTGTTCGTTCAAATGTTTGCTCAGCCATCATGTCATCTGAGCATTTACGAATATAATGTTTAAGCACACTTTCTTCTTCCACTGTCCCAATATATTGATGCCCCACAGATTCAGACCATGCAGCAATATCCGCCTTCGAACCCTTATCTGTTGCTGATACTTCTAAAATTTGACCATCTACTAAATCAGCCATCGCCTTTTTCGTTTTAACAATCGGCATTGGACAAGAAAGCCCCTTAGCATCCAGCTGAAAATCTGCCTTAATACTCATAACTTCCTCCCTCATACCTATACAGGTATTATTTTTTCTAAAAAAATATAGCAAAAGTTTCAGGTTACTTTACTTCACCATTCCAAGAAAGCATGCCACCAACCATATTGAATACATCGAAGCCGTGGCTTTCTAAAAACTGAGTAGCACTACCACTACGACCACCTGATCGACAGACCATAACATATGGTTCATTTTTATTTAGCTCATGCATACGGAATTCAAGTAAGCCAAGTGGGATATGAATAATGCCCGGAATGTGTCCTGACTCCACTTCATCTACTTCACGTACGTCGATTAAATTTATTGCCTGACCTTGCTCTAAAGCTTGTTGTACTTCCATTGTTGAAATTTCCTTCATGCTATTCTCCTCCTAATACGCGCTCATGCCACCACGAACATTTGTCACACGCTCAAATCCTTGTTTCTTCAGTTGTTTACATGCCTGACTACTGCGCATGCCGCTTTGGCAAATGACAACGACCTCTTTGTCCTTCGGTATCTTGTCAAAGCTAGAACCGAGCGGAATATTTTTGAATTGCGGGATATTTCGCCCCTTATATTCAGCTGGTGTACGCACATCGACAAAAACTTTATCCTTATCATTTAGAATGTTTTTCAATTGCGCCGCTGAAATTGACTGTACTCCTTTCGTTGGCTTCATTCGCCAAACGAAAAATGCTATAACAACAGCAAGTATAATCCATGTTTCCAAGTAACATTCGCCTCCTCACACATACTATTTAGGGTATATAAAAATTATCTACTTTTCACGACTAAATCCATTGCTTCTTGGATAGCCGTATTCACTTTTCCAGCATCCCCTTCAGCAGTCGTTACACAGTCCAATAAATTTTCACTAACAATTACTCCGATAGTCCGATCAACCGCAGAACGCACGGCAGATAGCTGTGTAATCACATCTTTACAGTTTTTTTCTTCTTCCATCATGCGTAAAACACCACGCAATTGACCTTCTATTCGCTTCACACGATTAGCTGTTTTTGTACCGTAAGCCATACTGTTCACGCCTCCTTCCAAAACGATTGATTGAACTTGCTTACGAGACTTATAATATACCCCATTAGGTATATTGTCAACATGAAAGTTCTAATTTTTTCTTAAACGTCGTTTTCATGTTATGTCCCTCTTGTATCAACGTTTTATCCCGTTAATTTAAGGTCGTTATCATCATCTCCTTTTATTTCTTAAATAAAAAAAGCGAGAAATCCGACGATTCTATCATCGAATTTCTCGCTTATATGAACTTTATAGTACATTGCCTTATTTCTTTTTAATCGTAATTGTCCAAGCCGCTTCGCCAACTTGTTCATACTCTGTTACCTCGTGCCCTTCTTCAGCAGCCCAACGTGGAATGGATTCTGTACCTTGTGTACAATCAAATTGCACTTCTAATTCATCACCTGAATTTAAGTCTTTGATAGCTTCTTTTGCTTCTACTAAAGGAAATGGACAAACCATCCCCATAACTTCTAACGTTTTTTTCATATGAAAACACTCCTTTTTTTACGCTGGTATTACTCGTGTAGCTTGCTTAGCTTTTTTATTTGGTCGAACGAATACAAAGTAAGATGCAGTCCATGTACCTAAAATCATAAATCCTAAAGAAATCCATCCTGACCAAGTCATCATCGCTGTCATCACCAATCCATTACCAATTGAGCAACCTCCTGCTAAAGCCGCGCCGAACCCCATCATAAGTCCACCACATAAGCTGTTAATCGCCGTTTTTGTATCTGGAATACGGAATCTAAATTCGCCACTCATTTTTGCTGCGAATAATGATCCTAAGAGAATCCCTAGCACTAGGAAAACACCCCAGTTGATGAAGCTAATTTGTCCTGTCACCAAAAATTGCAAAATATTAGCTGAAGGTGTTGTAACACCTAACCCGCCTATGCGACCAGTAGCAACACTTAACGGCCATGCTAAAGTTGCAATCACACCAATAATTGTTGCAGTTACAAATGGATGCCAACGTTTTTCAAATAAAACATGTGCTAATCCCGTTTTTTTCGGCTTTAACCCCGGGATTTTCAATCGAGGCTTCTTTAGCTCACGGTAAATAATCAATGCAACAACTACTACAAAAATCGTTATTATCAACCAGTTGTTTACGCCAATTGTCTCGGCAATAGAATTACTTTTAATACTCGTTTCTTTAATAGCCGTATCCAACGGCAACAATACGCCTGATTTCATCATTGCTGCTACAAGCATATAACCAGCTAATGCAATCCAACTGCCAATTAAACCTTCTCCTGCCCGATACCAAGTACCTGTAGCACAACCACCCGCGAAAATAATGCCAATTCCAAAAATAAATGAACCAACAATAACAGCCACGATTGGTAAAGAACCAGCACTGAATTCAAATACCTTTAAACTAATCAAGGTATATACACCAACACTTTGGATTGCTATTGCAATAAGTAATGCGTAAAACATACGGTTATCTTTTGTTAAATACATATCGCGGAATCCGCCAGTTAAGCAAAAACGACCACGTTGCATAACAAATCCAAGTAAAGCTCCGCAAATAAGTCCTGTAATAACCATTTGACCCATCCATCATTCCCCCTTCAATACCTTAGTATTCTTATAGGATATATTACCACTTGTTTTACTATGAATTCAATTACTTTTTTAACTTTTTCTACGCACACAAAAACCCCTTGCTACAAGTGCAGAAAACTGCTTCTTATAGCAAGGGGTCAGATAGTTATTTATTTTGCTAGCTGCATTGCTGGACCAAAGAATTCATAATGAATTTTTTCGTCTTTCACGCCAATCTCATGTAAATTTCCAATGATTGCTTCCATAAAACCAACAGGTCCACATACGTAAACATCTGCATTATCAGCTACTTTTTCTGCTAATAATTCTTTTGAGATTTTTTTATCTTCATCCGAATATAACGCTGTATATGTTGCATTTGGTAGCACATTTACTTTCTTTTTGATGTCATCGCTAAATGCTACAACTTTTTCATTGCGTGCACACTGGATAAAGCTCACTTCATTTGTCGCATCATCTGTTAGTGATTGCAGCATACTATTTAATGGTGTTACACCGATACCACCGCTTATAAATGTAATAGGAGTAGAAGTTTCTTCTAAGACAAATAGCCCTGCTGGAACACTTACATCCACTAAATCTCCCACTTCTAATACGTCATGAATAAAGTTAGATACTTTACCATTTGGCGTATGATCACTTTCACGTTTCACTGAAATACGGTAGCCGTCTCCCGCACTTGCTTGCGAAAGCGTATACTGACGGTTCATTAAATATTCTTCGCCTGGTACTTTCACGCGGATACTGATATATTGACCTGGTTCATAAGCTGGTAGAGGCGAACCGTCTTCATTTTCAAAGTAGATAGATGTAACAAGATCACTTTCTACTACTTTTTTTGCCACTTTCAGTTGTTTAAATAAGCGCCAACCGCCATTACGCTCAGCTTTTTGATATAGCTCTTCTTCTACTTGAATGAAGATATCTGCAATTACGCCATATGCTTCAGCCCAAGCATTAATAATATCATCTGTTGCTGCATCACCAAGCACTTCTTTAATCGCTTTTAATAAGTATTCTCCAACAATAGGATAATGCTCAGGTAAAATACCTAGACTACGGTGTTTATGAGCAATTAACATCACCGCTGGTAAAATAGCTTCTAAATTTTCTATATGCGCTGCAGCAGCATAAACTGTGTTTGCTAATGCTGTTTGCTGACGACCTTTTTCTTGATTTGTATGGTTAAAAATATTCAATAATTCTGGATGATTTTGGAACAAATTTTTATAAAACGTTTTAGTAATCTCCACTCCATGAACTTCTAATACAGGAACTGTTGCTTTAATAATTTGTACTGTTTCTTGTTTTAACATATGACCTACCATCCTTTCGTGATTACAATATAACGCTTTCGTTTTTTAAAAGCAATATATCAAATACATCTTTAACAAAATGGACATAATTAATGTATTTTAAATACATCTTTAAAAAAGTATTGAATTTATTATACTTCAATGTAAAAATGCTATAATTATTTTGAACTATAGAAAGTAGGGTGTTCTTATGCGCTTAACTTTATACACAGATTATTCTCTTCGAACACTCATCTATTTGGGTGCGAAGGAAGAAGGCCAATTATCAACTATCCAAGAAATTTCTGATGCTTATAATATATCGAAGAACCATTTAATGAAGGTGACACACCAGCTTGGATTATTGGGCTATATTGAAACGATTCGAGGGCGTGGTGGAGGAATTCGCCTAGCAATTGATCCGAAAACCATTACAATTGGTGAAATCGTGCGTCATACAGAAGAGGATTTTCATCTTGTCGAATGCTTTGACAAAGAAAATAATCTATGCAAAATCGCACCAGAATGTCAGCTAAAAGGCGTATTATACGAAGCATTACAAGCTTATTTAACAGTCTTAGATCGCTATACGCTTGATGATTTTTTACATTCGAAAGAAAAGTTGATGGCACTATTGCTTGGCGAATAAAAATACCCGCACAACTCAAGTTGGACGGGTATTTTTTATGTCTATATATTTTACAATGCCTTTGAAAAGAAAATCATATCTAGTGCGCGAATCCCATTTTCATAGATCGGCTCTGGATATTTACTGAAAAAATCTTTTTCAATGGTTTCCATACGAAAACCTGCTTTTTGATAGAATGCAATATTATCAATACTAGAATTTGCAGTTCCAACTATTATCGTTTGATATCCTTGTGATTGACAAATTGCCGTTATTTGACGAAGTGCTCCTTTCCCAAACCCTATACCTTGATACTTCGGTACAATCGCAATATTTTTTAGTTCTACTGTCTTATCAGATTGAGCAAGAAGTAAAGCTACCCCCGCTAATTGCTCACCACATTTAATCTCGTATAATTCACCGTCATTTAAATATTTTCGAACAGCTTCTTCACTTTCATCTGCCAATAACAAGTGTGGTAAATAGTCTTCCCTCACACCTTCTACTTTCTTTAAAGAAGTACGATATTGGACAAAATCTTCACGCTCAAAAACATTTAAAACACAAGGCTGCTTTTCTTTGACCTCTAGCCATGAATGCTCCTTCGGAAAATCATTTTCAACTCCAAGTCGAATAAAAGGTAACTTTTCCTGTGCCTTTTGTGAGCGAATATTGACCTCTCTAGCTCCTGCAAAAACACGCTCTAATCCTAACTCAAAAAATGCGATATCTAAAATGGCAATTTTTGATTGAAGATTATAGCCTTTTCCCCAAAATTCATGGCCCAGCCATGAACCTATATGACAGCTCTTTTTATTGTGATCAATAAACATTAACGCTGTCACACCAATAAGTTGTCCTTCCTCATCTAAAACAACACGAGGAACTGTCTTTCCTGCTTCTTCGTCCACGCACTCACGTTTAATAAAATTAATCGTATCTTCCACTTTGCCAGCAGGTAACCCTAGTGCATCTCGAACCTGTGGCACGGAAGACAGTGCATGCATCGCTTCAGCATATTTTATAGCGTGTCTCACTAAAGTTACTGCCATATTCCATTCTCCTTTTAACTAAATTGCCCCTTATGCATTGGATTTTTGTATCATCCTCTAATGGCAATAAGAGCTTATTCCATCCATTTATTCATGTCGATGGCTCATCACCATATCTTGAGGTTGATTTCCGTTCCTGCTGGACACTTTCCTGGGGGCGTTTAGCCTCCATTCCAATCAACTTATATACATGACATACGTTCTATCAAATGTCAGCCCTTACTTTTGGCGATGAGGCATATTCATGTATTCCTAAATTTAATTATATGTTAGTTGCCAAGATACACCGAAACGATCCTGAATCCAGGCAAATTTCTTAGAAAACCCATAATTATCGAGTGGCATTAACGCCTGTCCACCCTCTAAAATTTGAGCAACCAGACTGTCGATTTCTTCTATAGACTCACATTCCACAAAAATAGAAGTTGACGGTGTAAAGGTAAAGTTATGCTGTATTACACTATCATTCACCATTATTTTCAAACCCTTTAAATGAAGAATAGCCATTGCAACTTGTTGCGAGTTTTCCATATAAGTTAAGCTTTCTACCTGTAACTCTGAAAACCACTGTTGATATTGCTGAATAGCTTCATTGGCTTGTCCCTGAAACATTAAAAATGTAGTGGCACTTTTCATTTATTTAACTCCCCTTCATATTTTGTAATCCATTGTGCTGGTGTCATTTTCGAAACAAGTTCTCCAATTAATTCATACGGAATATTTTTAGTGCTTGTAAAACGAATACAGCTTTTCCCCATATTGAGTTTCGTCGGTACTCGTTTCGCATATTCCTCCTGGAACCACGAGAGTAACGCTTGATCTGCATATATGCCCATATGATAAACCGCAATATGACGTTTTTGTGCAGCAAGGCTTATAAAGGGTAAAGGAGTGTTCGGTGTACAATGGTAACCCTTCGGATAAGTAGATAACGGGACAACATAGCTTATCATGTCATAATACATACTTTCTTCAAAACCCTCTGGTAAATTGCTTTCTATCACATCTACAAGTTTGGCAAAACCCTCCTGCCATTTTTCATCTACTTGCTCAATATAAGTGTTTTTCATACTCTGTCCCCTTTTCAACATAGTATTATTGCTAGGCTAATCATAGGATTGCCAATTACCATGAATATAGCATCATTAAAAGGAATCAATAAAGTCTCTTTGCTATTTATGCTTTACCCTCTGCCTTTGCTTTTCGGTATAATTCCTTTGTTTTGTAGCCAAGTCTTATAATTTCACGCATCTCCACCAAGCGCGCTACCTGCGTCTCTTCCTTTTTCGCACTATAGATATAACGAGCCCAGTCCTTTTGATAACCCGGTGTTAATCCATCATAAAATGTTAAATCATCCGTATTTTCTGCAAGTGCATCACGCAATTGAGGAATCATACCCTCATAATCACTTACGCACTGACTACTCGCTGTCTTCTTCTTGCCACGGCCCTTGCCATCTCTTTTTATGCTTAATATTGAAAATGTCTCATCTAGCGACATCAAACTCGCAAATTTATAATCACTGCCAACAATGTATTTTTCCTCGTTTACTTGAATAGCTGGGAATATTTCATCGCGATGGATAAACTGTTCATACTTCTTATTTCCCTTTTTCGGATAAACAAAAAATAAATAGCCCTGTTCCGCTAGAGCGTTTAACTTTAATGCATCATGTAAATATGTGACCATTTCATCAATCGTAAACACAAAGGCAACGATTCGATCATTAGGCGCACTCCCTGATTGGGATATTCCCTCTAGTATCATATCCTGTGGCTGATTATGAATGGACATAGACAGTCCTTCTTTAAGTTTAAACTTCTTCTGCATAGCTTTGACACCTCTTTTAATGATCAATACAATTTTCTCTTAGTTTTGATAGTATAGCTGATTTAATGAAAAATTCGTACAAAAAAACGCTCGAATTTTCTCGAGCGTTTAATTTACATGAATAAGCTACTTTATTTTGGTAGTCGCTACTATTCCTTTAATAATCGGAATGGCTGTTCCAATTAACACTATCGGTAGGAACCACCAGCCAATATTCTCTGCCTCACCAAGTGCAATACGTATCATTTGGAATGATATAGCTGCAAATAAAATGAGACAAAGATTTTTTACTTCATTTAATATTTTTCGGCTATTTAAATAAAAAGCCTCAACATTACTTTCATTTAAACGTGCTGGGTAATTATGCGTATGCGGAACCCTTTCAAGGACCGCTAGAAAAATCCATAGAAATATTCCGATCAACGGAAGGATGAATAATTCTATTTTGGAACCCCAGCGATTAACTTCTCCTGCACCATTAAAGTGAGCTGGAATCTCCTCTGGTAGTTTGCCCCACATGATAAAAGTATAAAGGATGGACAGTACAAATAATCCACCACCGATATAGTCCCAAATCTTTTCATATGTTGTTTTCGGTAATTTCAAAACAGGTCTATACATCTTCCCACACCCTTACTTATTCCTTTATTATTTCTACGGTACTACAGTGCATTTAGTTTCAAATTTATGCAAATTGTCTTAATTGTTTGTGATATATACATAACTATCGCTTTCACTAACCGTAAAGCGGCACTTTATTCTATCTTTTTTATCATTTTATCTACAACTTACGTCCTTATCATTCCTTTTCAATATAGTAAAAATTCTCATAATACTTTGTAAAATTCATATAATCTGATATAAATGGTATATACATATTTCATTTTTTTGTAACATTTCTACTAAATTACTGAGAAAGGAAACGACAACTATGCGATTTACTATCTATAAGAAGTTATTACTCGGTTTTTTCATTGTTATTTTAGTATTAGTTGGCACCATCGGATTAAACTTCAAACAGCTTAATTCCGTAAATAAGACATATCGCGTGTTACTCGAAGAACAAACAACAAAATCTATTAGTATACAAGAACTCCGCGCAATTGCTAAACAAGAAATTGTAAATATGAGGGGCTATCTATTACTTGGAGACAAGCAAAATTATCAAAGTAATACCGCGTCCCGTGAAGAATTTAAAAAGAAATATGATGAATTAAAGACATCCTTCGATTCTCAAAAATCAATTGAATTATTAGAGGCAATTTATAAAAGCGAACAAGATGTCCAACAGTTCGCAGATCGAATGTTTTCATTAAAGGCAGATGGTGAAACAGAACAATATGTAAAGCTTGATAGCACACAGGGACGCATAATTATTAAACAATTCGATGCACGTGTGGCTAACCTCGCTAACTATCAAGATGAATATATAAAAGGGAAAATTGCTGCTACATCAAAAGAAATACAATCCATTAAATTCCAAATGATTATTCTTGGCGTCTTAGCCGTCGTCATTAGTCTGATAATTGCTATGGTCATGGGAAGCCTTATTTCCCGCCCTATCAAAGGTATGGCAAAGACCGCGAAAAAGATTGCTGGGGGCGATTTAACAGCTGAGCAAATTCACATTAAGAATCGTGATGAAGTAGGTGATTTAGCACTTGCCTTTAATCAAATGGCGGAAAATTTAAAGGATCTCATTACAAATGTACGACATAACACTGTACAAGTAAGTGGTTCTGCTGCCGAGTTAACTGCTAGTGCTGAACAAACTATTCAAGCGACAGAACAAATTACTTCCTCTATACAAGAAGTAGCAAGTGGCTCCGAAGCTCAAGGTAAAAATGCTACTGAAAGCTCGGTAGCTATGAAAACGATGACAACAGGCATTCAGCAATTGGCTGCGACTACAGCTGCCGTTTCAGAACTTGCTATCGAGACAAATACGGAAGCGAATAAAGGAAATGAATCCCTTCACCGTGTTATTACACAGATGAACACAATTAATTCAGCGGTTTTAGAATCTGCTAGCGTTGTAAAAAATTTAGAAAACCATTCTGTTGAAATTGGAAATATTATTAGCCTCATAACAGATATTGCAGAGCAAACAAATTTGCTAGCACTGAATGCTGCAATTGAGGCAGCACGTGCAGGAGATCATGGTCGTGGCTTTGCGGTAGTTGCGGATGAAGTAAAAAAATTAGCGGAGCAATCCAAGCGATCTGCTGAACAAATCGCAACTTTGATTTCAGAAATCCAACAGAATACAAATCGCGCCGTAACTGTTATGGATACTGGTACACAAGAGGTTCAAGTGGGTATGCAAGTTGTAAAAGTAGCGGAGGAAGGCTTCTCAAAAATCGTTGAACTGATCGAACAAGTATCGAAACAAATTCAAGAGGCAACGACAGTTTCAGAGGAAATGTCATCGAATGCTGAGCAAATTTACGCATCCTTCGATGAAATTGCAACTATTGCTCAAACGTCTTCTTCAAATCTACAAAATGTAGCTTCTGCTTCTGAGGAGCAATTAGCGACTATTGAAGAAGTGGCCGCTTCTGCTGCCACACTATCCAATATGGCCGAGGAATTACAAACACAGGTTGCGCGTTTTAAAGTGGAGTAAAAGGGATAATTGAAAGTTAAAGTTTAGCAACAAGTCCTATAATATGCCTCCGAATTGTTTATTAAATACAATTCGGGAGGCGCTACCTTTTTCAAGTCTTTAATATCTAACTAAAGCCTCGCTTTGATACTATCATGTGCGTTCAACTATTTATAATAGATAGGATGATATTCAATGAAAAATATGCGTATATCTAACCTTTTAAGTGATAGTGAGATTATGGATTTATTAGATGGTCCACAAAAAATGGGTATAGTTCTCCAAAAGGAAGAAATTACAGAACTGTCTAGAGTTGTTTTGAGAGAATCATTAGAAAAAACAGTGGAGGTATGTAAGGCAAAAAAAGACTTTGAAAGTGTCGAAGCTTTTAGTAATTTATTGTGTAATTTCGATAATATCACTTTTTTTGTAGAGCTTGAAAATAGTGATTCTATTGTTTATTCTTTTGAATGTATTACGGATTCAATGCATTACAGTTTTAAAGATAGTGGTTTTTTTACATTGCCAAAATAAAGGATACCGAACTAGTTCATCAGGTATCCTTTTACTTTGATTAAATTATTTAATACCATTGAAACTAACGCCAGCAGGTTTAGGTTTTATTACTTGATTTCCGTCTTCCCCTTCGACACTCAAAACATAGCATTAATTTTAAAATTAGCAAAATCAATATTTGTTCATTCTCAAACATATTTTGATAATCTATTTCGTTGACAAATTAGCATTTCCATCAAAAAGCCTCCCGAACTGTATTTGTAATTAAATACAATTTGGGAGGAAACTTCGAATCTAGTATATGTCACTCAATGACTTCATTTATTAAAAACCTGTTTGCCTTAATTTCTCAGCACTTTCCTCTTCAACAAGACCCTTAAGCTCAGTCAACACTACGTCAAAATCAGTATGTTTTCCTAGCAAAAATGTCATTTCATGTTCAATCGGTAACCGTGTTTCAATGGCAGCTTTATTGTGCTGAGTATGTGTTTCATGTTTATCTAAAATCCGCCACTTTCGCTTCATATGTATCTTTTTACCGCTTAGGTAGCCGTGGAATCTGCCCAGGTAGAGTCCCTTATTTGTACTTTTCAGTTAAGACATGTAGCATTTCAATCACCGACGTCTCCTTACTTGGTACTTGTAAGGACGCAAGCTCACGTACTTTATGCTCACCTACACAAACGCTTTCCTTCGCCTTTACAAACATGGACGCATCGTTTGCATCATTCCCAAAAGCGATAAATTCACCTTCAGCGATACCTAATTTCATTAAGCCATTCCATTTATCTATGCCTTTCGGGCTCATATCTACAATATTTTCGGATGTATGTTCATACAACGAGATTGGTAATTTTTTTAGTTCAACTACTATTTCATTACGCTGCTCCCCAGGGAATAATACTACTTTCACGATATCCTTTAACTCTTGCAACGAAACATTTTTCGCAAGCTTTAGGGGATCTAAATTTTGATAAATTGGATGTGTCTCACTGCCTGTATACGTATAATCCCAATCACCGTCTATTAAATACGGCAATCGATAGGCTGAAATAATATTTTGAATCTCTTCTACAAGTTCTGCTTCAAATGCTGTTACCTCAATAGTTTCTCCGTTCCGTACAACAAATGCACCATTTCCCCCTACCATTGAAAATTTTCGCATTGTTTCAGGTAATACTGGTAGTAAATCACGAATCGGACGAGCTGATGCAAAAATGATTTCATGCCCGTTTTCGATGCAAGCTTCTAGAGCATTAGTAACTCCCTCACTTAATGGTTGACCCTTAAAGCAAATCGTACCGTCTAAATCAAATACAAATTTCAATGTCACGCCCTCTTTCTAAACTGTTAATTACTCATTATTATCTCATAAATATTTACATTTATTGTAGAAATAATGATTATTATCATAACGTGGGGTTGATTTCCGTTCCGGCTGGGCACTTTCCTGGGGGCGTCCGATGAGCCGCTTGGGCCAACACGATGTTGGTCACGAAGGCGTTATCACAGGATGTGATGCTTTTAGCCTTCGTTCCTCTGCCCGCTCGCTCCAGGGTCTCATCTGTGACGCTAATCCCCAAGGAGTCGCCCAGCCTCCACTTCAATCAACCTTCATACATGACATACGTTTTAACAAAACCACCCCAAAATTTCAGAGAAAAGCTAAAAAATAAAGGAATTTTTTATCATTATCAAATGATTGATTTCATAATAAATTATTGATCACCAAATAAGACAGAAAAGAAATAATTTTTAGAATATTGTTGACATTCACGAGATATCGAAGTATGATTGCTTTCAACAACACATTATTGTAGGCCAAGATTGGAAATAGTAGAAATGCAAGTGTACTTGTAGAGAGTCGGTGGTTGGTGCAAACCGATAGGCACACATTTTGAACTCGTCCATGAGCCACTCCCTGAACTTTAAGTAAGGGACGTCGGTTTCCTCCGTTAACAGGATAGACAGTGATGGCTGTCGATAAGGGGGCTTTTTCTGTAAAGAGAAAGTCAATTAGAGTGGTACCGCGAGCATAAACTCGTCTCTATATTTTTATATAGAGACGAGTTTTTTTGTTTTTTATTTAAATCATTGGCCTAGGTGTGGAATTCGTCTCTAGCAGAGCTAACGGTTCAAAGCAGAGACATTATCAATATAATGACAACTACTACAAAAGGAGTGTTTGAAAATGGGAAGAAAAATTTGGGTGTTTGATACAACTTTACGTGATGGCGAGCAAGTGCCAGGTGCAAAACTGAATTTATACGAAAAAGTAGAGATTGCTCAGCAACTCAAAAAATTAGGCGTCGATATTATTGAAGCTGGTTTCCCTGCTTCATCACAAGGAGATTTTGATGCAGTTAAAGCTGTCGCACAAAAAGTTGGGAATACAAGTGATATTATGATTACTGCTTTAGCACGTGCTGTACAGGCAGACATTGATGCTGTTTATAATGCTGTAAAATACGCAGAAAATCCTATGATTCATATGGTGCTAGGTACTTCTGATATTCATGTTGAGAAAAAATTTAGTAAATCCAAGGATCAGATTCTACAGATTGGCATAGATGCAGTAAAATATGCGAAAACTCTTCTACCACAAGTCCAATATTCAACAGAAGACGCATCTCGCTCTGATTTTGAGTATCTTTGGAAAACCATTGAAGCCGTAATGAAGGCTGGTGCAACAATGATTAATGTACCTGATACAGTCGGCTTTGCAGAACCAGAAGAATTCGGAGCGATGATTTATAAACTAAATGACCGTATGAAAAACTTAGACGACAGCGTTCTGTTAAGTGTTCATTGTCATAATGATCTTGGTATGGCAACTGCTAATACGCTTGCTGCGATTAAAAACGGCGCAGATAAAGTAGAATGTACAATTAACGGTATTGGTGAACGCGCAGGAAATGCAGCATTAGAAGAAGTCGTCATGGCATTAAAAACACGTAGCTCTGTATACAATGCTGAGACACGTATTAACACAAGAGAAATTATGAATACGTCTCGTCTTGTTTCAAGCTTTATGGGCTTAGACGTACAAGTAAACAAAGCGATTACTGGAGATAATGCTTTTGCCCATTCATCTGGTATTCATCAAGACGGTCTTCTTAAATCTCGTGATGCCTATGAGATTGTCCATCCAGAAGATGTAGGTCTTGACGATATGGAGCTAGTCCTGACAGCTCGCTCTGGGCGTCACGCGGTGAAAAACGCTCTTGAAAAACTGGGCTTTTCAAATCTTTCAGCGGATGAATTCGAAGGAATCTTCGAAGGCTTCTTAAAGCTGGCTGATGCAAAGAAAGAAGTTTACGATCACGATTTATATGTAATTGTAGAAAGCTATTATGAAAAGCATGACGCAAATAACGCCAATGCCACTCACTATAGTGATCAGTTCTTTGACTTCGATGATTTACAAGTCGTCAGCAACACAAGCTTCCCTTCAGCAAGCGTGAAAGTCCGTAAAGGCGGCGAGGTATTTAAAGCAAGTGCAATAGGCTCAGGTCCAATTGATGCCCTTTATTCAGCCATCGCAGAAATTACAAACATGGATGTGAAACTTGTAGAATATAATATCAATAGCGTTTCTCGTGGTAAGGAAGCGCTTGGTAAAGTAAAAATTACAATCGAACATGAAGGTGAAAAGTATATCGCCAAAGCTGCAGATACAGATATTTTAAAAGCGAGTGCGCTAGCTTATATTAATGCGATCAACAGTATTGTTGTTGCCAAATTAACGCCTGTTATGAATTAAATAGTCGAAAGCAGTATGACCCAATAGTGTCATACTGCTTTTATTTTTCCTATCGACTGCCCTCTTCTAACTTTCCAAATTCCTCTTCAATCAATTCAACATCAAGACGTTCAAACAGTGGCGACACTTCGCTAATGCTTGCTGGTAAGTCCACTTGCTCATGCCACGTTACTTCATTTATTCCTAACATTCCCCTAACCTTCTCAGCTGAAAACGGTAAAAATGGATGTAATAGCTGTCCAAGGTTAGCAATAATATAAACACATGTTGCCAGTGTTCGATTGCCAGCTTCCACATTCTCTTTCACCTGTAGCCATGGCTGCTGCTCGTCAAAATAGCGATTAGCCGCACGAATATATTCAAAAATAGCCTCTAACGCTTGCTTAAAATGAGCCGCTTCTATATGATTCCCAACATCATTAAACAGCTGAATTGTGTGTGTTCGAATAGTGTCATCTACCTCGGCATGAGGCACTTGACGATCAAACGATTTCTCTAAAAACTTCAATGTACGATTAACAAAATTACCGTAAGCGCCAAGTAATTCGCCATTATGACTATAAATAAATTCTCGCCAAGAAAAGTCCGTATCGCGATTTTCTGGCGCATTCATTGTTAAAAAATAACGAATGGAATCTGCATCGTAACGACTTAAAATATAAGGCACCCATACCGCCCAGTTTTGGCTTGTCGATAATTTTCGTTTTTCTAATGTCAAATATTCGTTTGATACAATATGTGTAGGTAATGCCTTTGCTCCTATCCCCATAAGAATGGCTGGCCATATAACTGTATGGAACGGAATATTATCCTTACCATGCACATAATACGAAATCGTTTCTTCATTCCACAAATCTTCAATCGCTAGTTGATGCTGCTTTGCCCATTCAATACTTGCTGTTAAATAGCCTGCTACTGCTTCAATCCACACATATATTTTTTTGCCTTCAAAACCTGGTACGGGCACATCTATTCCATTTGGTAAGTCCCTTGTTACAGCACGGTCTGGGACACCTTCTGCCAAGTAACGCTCTGTTAAACCTAAGGCATTGTCTCGCCAGCGTTTTTCCGTCTTTGCCTGTGCTAAATAAGTCTCCAGCCCCCCCTGAAACTGACTAAAGGCAAAATAAAAATGCTCTGTCTCCCTGATAATTGGCACACTCCCACATATCTTACAGCGTTTATCGATCAAATCGAGCGGGTCTAAAATGGTTGAGCAATTATCACATTGGTCCCCACGTGCCTTGGCACCACAGTTTGGACAAACCCCCTCGACAAATCGGTCAGGCAAAAACTGCTTGTCCGTTTCACAATATGCCTGTTCAATTTTCTTTTTGTATAAAAAATTGTTCGCTAATAGCTGTAAAAAAATTGTTTGAACAGATTCATGATGGTGCTGCGCATCTGTTCTCGTATACAAATCATAGGTAAATCCTAATTCATTGAAGCATCTTGAAAACTCTTCGTGATAATGATTAGCAATCGCTTCCGTTGTCGTGTTTTCCTGTGCAGCCCGAATAGAAATCGGAGTGCCATTACAGTCACTTCCTGAAACATATAGTACCTTCTCGCCCTTTTGTCGATAATATCTAGCCAAAATATCACCCGGTAATAATGCGGCAACATGCCCTAAATGCAAAGATCCATTTGCATATGGCCACGCGCCCCCAATAACAATTGTCATCCTAAGTAGCTCCCCTCGAAAAAATGTAAAAAGTGTAAGGTGTGTTGATTAACCTTTTTATTCATCCCACTTAATCAGAATCCTTTTTCCGATCAATAATAAATCTATATTTCCCTAATCAACACACCTAAAAAAGTGTATAAAAAAACGCCCTAATCAAAATTGATTAGGACGAGTATACCCGTGTTACCACCTATATTTACAAATAGCTCACACTATTTGCCTCCATCAGTGCGTCTCATATTATCAATTATGCCTCGGCATAATTGCGTCCGGAATCGGCTTTGTGCTTGCACAAAGCCGATTCCGTGACATCCGCCGGAGGCTTAACTTCTTTCAGCGGATGTTTAGACACCCGCTGAAAGAAGTGAGAGATACTGCCGCTGTTGTAACGAGTGCCCATCTCGTCGTAATCTACTCGCTAAATTGCTTTCGGTACGAAGCTCAAAGGTCATTTTCAAAAGGGGACATTTACCTCATTTCCACCAACAGAGGCTCTCTATATAATGCTTATCCAATTTACTTTTCCTTATCCATGCTTTTACTATAGATTTCCACCATTTTACTCTTTCTGCTGTTGAATTGCAATGGATGTCGATAAAATGAAAAAGTTGGGTGATAAAACAAAAAAGTTGGGTAATAAATCAGAATAAGTAGTCGATAAAGTTTATCCTAGCTTTACATCAAGTAACTCTTTTAAATCATCAATAATAATGTCTGCTTTTTGTAGTTCTGCTTCCTGTGCAAAGTCGAAACGTACCCCAACAGAGAGTAACTGATTGTCATGAGCTGCCTGAATATCAGAAGAACGATCACCAACCACTGCTCCGCGTTCAATTGCATTTTCCTCAATTACCTTTTTCACTAAATCAGATTTATGACCACTCGAAATGGACTGAATACTATATGTACCTTTGATAAAACGCTGTAATTGATAGGTTTCTACTATTGCCTGTAAGTACTCGGTTTGTCCATTACTAGCAATGAATAAATCATAGTTATCTGCCAAAGTAGCCAGTGTTTGCTCCGCATTTGGATACAATGCGCCCTGGCAATTACGTATTTGTTCTATAAGCTTAACGTGGAATAATGCATTGCTTTTTTCACGTGTCTCTAGCGTGTGCATAGGACATAACGTTTCCCACACAACAGGTAATGAAACACCCATTATTTCGCGGTATTTCTCTATGGGTGTTTCCCCCTGCCACAAGCCCTTTGCACGTAGCACATCGAACGTCGCCGATAGTGCTGGCTCTAATATTAGATTTGTTTGAAATAAAGTACCATCCATATCAAAAATAATAGCTTTTTTCATAAAATCACCCCTTCTACCATTATCAACGTATTCATTAGAAGGAGTGTTGCAACCATTAGTCATCAAAAAACTCCATATGCATTTTTTCCTTCTTATAGTAATCTAATCGATCCTGTAAAGTCCCTGTATGAAATTCGAATTTATGACCGTCTGGATCCGTGAAATAAATCGATTTTTTATCTCGTACATCTCTTTGTCTACCTTCTAGGATATTGACATTAAGTTGGATTAGCTTTTCGTACACTTTGTCAAAATCGTCTTCCTGGATAGAAAACGCTATATGTGTATAAGATTGATGTATTTCATTGCGTGGAATATCCTGTTCTACATTCAGGGCAAGCCACAGCCCATCTACATCGAAATAGGCTGTACTTTTCCCCTTCACTAATAATTTCGCGTCAAAAACCTTTTCATAGAATGCAATGGATTCCTCAAGATTTGAAACTGAAAATAATAGATGATTTATGTTTTGGACTGTCATGCGTATGTCCCCCAACTTGAAACCGCTCATATCAAGTTTCGTTTAATTTGATTTTTTACCTTTCTTCCCCTTTGCAATTTGCTTTGATTTGCGTTGCTCAGTAAGCTTTGCCTGCGCATTTGCTTTTCGTTCGATAAAAGCAAGCTCTCTTTGCAATTTAAAGTAGCTTTGGAGACGTGATTGTTCAAGCACACCATCTGTAATGGCTTGCTGTACAGCACAATGTGGCTCCTTCTGATGTGTGCAATCTCTGTAACGACAGGCTGTAGAAAGTTCCTCAATATCCTTAAAACTAGAGGCTAAGCTGTCACTCTGATCCCATAATTGCAGTTCTCGCATTCCAGGTGTATCAATTAAACAGCCACCTCCTGGCAATAAAACTAATTCACGATGTGTGGTTGTATGGCGCCCCTTCGCATCATCTTCACGAATATCCGAAACCTCCATATAGTCCTCACCACTAAGGGCATTCGTCAATGTGGATTTCCCTGCGCCAGAAGAACCGAGCAACGCACCTGTCACACCTTCTGTAAATAGCGTACGAATATCTTCTAAGCCCTCTCCTGACAGAGCACTAGTCACATAAATGTCCACACCGAACGCTACAGACTCAACCTCACGTATCTTACTAGAAATATCTTCACACAGATCAGCCTTCGTCAATACAACGACCGGCTTCGCACCTGAATCCCACGCAGCTACTAAATAGCGTTCTAAACGACGAATATTAAAGTCAGCATTTAAGCTCATCACTAGAAGCACGATATCAACATTCGATGCTACAATCTGCTCTTGTATTCCAATACCCGCAGCCTTACGTGAAAAGACTGATTTTCTTGTAAACAATTTATGAATAATCGCCTTTTCCTCACCAGGCATTTTCTCAACTAACACCCAATCCCCAACTGCAGGGAAATCCTCACGTGCTAATGATGTATACGCGTAATGTCCAGCAATCGTTGCCAGCCACTCTCCTTCTTCAGCCAGTACACGATAGGAATGCTTATGCTCTAAAGTAACCCTAGCCGGTACACAGTTCGCTAACTTAGCCTCCTGTTTAAATCCCGTCATTTGCTCTTCAAAATATGTTGAAAATCCTAAAGTTGTTAAATTCAATTTGTTTTCCTCCTAAATGTATATACCATTTGTCATCAATTAAAAATAAACACAAAAAAACCATGTCTCTGCGCAATTCGGCAGTTACAAGGTTCACAGGCACATTTAAGAGCATATACAAAACACCACATTCATGAATTAAATCTCACTACTATGTGTGGTTAAATTGTATATTTTAGGCGTGTGAAATTGAACAAACCGAATTGCAGTTCGTTAAAAGCGGCTTTATTCATCATGTCACATCACCTACTTTCGTTTTTATTATTTTCAATATAACGGAATCTTCCGAAATTGTCAATTATAACTTACAAGCATGTATCCCCTCCCTCCCCGCATACAATAAACAAGATCACTATTGACGAAGGAGATGTTGAATTGTCAAAAATCATTTCGATCAGTACATACAAACCACCGTACACATTACAACAGACAAATGCGGAAGAGCTAACGAAGGAGCTTTTTCATGCAAAAATCCCTAAATTAGAACGCTACTTAAAAGTGTTTGAGAATGGTGGTATTGCCACACGCCATTTTTGTATACCACCAGAATGGCATCGTACTGATCATTCCTTTGAGGAGCGTAACGATTTATATATTGAGCTAGCTACACAATATAGCGTTGACGTCATTCAAGCCTGTTTACAAAATGAAGCATTTTTACAATCACCGATTTCTCCTAAAGATATTGATGCCATTATTTTCGTGAGTAGCACAGGCATTTCTACACCAAGTATTGATGCACGGGTTATGAATCAACTTCCTTTTTCAGACAGACTTAAGCGTATTCCACTTTGGGGACTTGGCTGTGCTGGTGGTGCAGCAGGTGTTAGTAGAGCCTATGATTTTTGCCGTGCCCATCCGGAAGCAAAAGTTCTTGTTGTTTGTGTCGAGCTTTGTAGTCTAACCTTTCAGCCAAATGATTTTTCAAAAAGTAATTTAATCGGTGCCTCTCTTTTTGCGGATGGCGCAGCATGTATACTCGTCTGTGGCGACGAAGTGAATATCGCAGTAAAAAAATCAACACCTACTATTATCGGAACTGGCTCTAAGTGGATGCCAGATTCAGAAAATGTTATGGGCTGGAATATTAAAAATAATGGTCTACATGTCGTTTTTCAGAAAAGTATCCCTGCCATCATCACCAATTGGCTCGGCCCATTCATTGAACAATTTTTAATGGAACATGAACTATACTGTGAACAGCTTAGCCATTTTATTGCACACCCTGGCGGTAAAAAAGTATTAAAAGCTTATGAAGATACGCTTTATTTAGCTCCCCAAAAAACCGACATTTCTCGGGAAATATTAAAATATCATGGAAATATGTCATCTCCTACGGTGTTATATGTGTTGGAGCAATTTATGTTAAACGAAGGACAAGTAGAGGATACGGGTTTGCTCGTCGCTCTCGGCCCTGGCTTCTGTGCTGAAGCTGTATTACTTAAATGGAGGGAGTAGCATGATTATTTACATTATTTTGAGCCTCGTCATTCTACAAAGATTGACAGAAGTTTTCATTGCAAAACGCAATGAAAAATGGATGCTCTCTCAAGGAGCCTATGAAGTTGGTTCCTCTCATTATCCATATATGGTTACTTTGCACGCCGCTTTTTTCCTGTTTTTAATTATTGAAGTAGTTACTAATCATAAAAGTGTATCGCCTTTATTTCCATTATTATTTTTATTATTTATTGCCGTTCAAGCATTACGCATTTGGTGTATTCGTTCATTAGGGTCTTTTTGGAACACAAAAATACTAATTTTACCTAATGCAAAAGTCGTACGGAAAGGCCCTTACACATTTATGCGTCACCCAAATTACGCAGTTGTTTGCTTAGAAATTATTCTTCTACCTTTAATGTTCCAAGCATATTTTACAGCATTCTGCTTTACACTTTTAAATGTAACAATGCTATCTGTACGCATTCCAATTGAGGAAAAAGCTTTACGAGATGCGACGAATTATAATCATGTATTTCACAAGAAGATTTCGGAATCCTAGCCGAAATCTTTTTTGTTTCTCTCACATTTACTGCTCGTAAAAGCCCGATTTGCGAAGAATAAAATGCCAATATAATAGAATCCTAACAACATAAAAATAGCTGCTTCAAAAGTGTCTTGCTTAACTTTTGAAACAGCCTTCCACAACATACTTTATACAGTTTTATCAGTATTGATTTCTATAGTCAGCGCGTTCAATTTGTGGTCCAAATCCTCAAGCAAGCGTAATTTATGATTCAACTGCTTTTCAAAATCCACTGATTGAGCCAATACCTTATTTACTTGGGCATCTACGTGTGTAAGGAATTCCGGATTCATCATCGTTTTTCCACTCAGGGAAAGCCTATGATTTTTTACATCTGCTAATTCATCCGATAATTTTGCTATCTCACTGCTTTTCTCCTCTATTTCTTTGGCTAAATGCTTATTAAGATTGTCTGAATTAGCTTGTTCTAAACGGGATCTTTCGATGGCTTCAATGATAGTCTTCATTTGTTGGCTTAGATCTCTTGTAAAAACATTCAACTTATTTTCAAGGTCATCCACTGTAGTCTTATAATTAACATCTGAATTCATAGAAATCGATTCATCTTTAGTGAATTTTAAAGATTCCTTTATTAGCTTATTTTCTGCACGCAGTTCTTCCAGCTCTTTTAATAAACCCTCTATCGAAGAAAGTTGTTTTTTCTTCTGGATTTCTCTTGCTTGTATATCATCATAGTAAGTTTTTGTTGTTCTTTCATGGTCTCTCTTCAGCTTTAAAAGCTCCATCGAAAGCCCCTTTTTCTGTTTTGTTAATTCGACATTTTCTCGCTCTAACCTCAGTATTAGTGAATAATAATCACCATCTCTGAGCCTTTTAACTTCATTTTTAAATTTCGCTAATTCGGCTCTTAAAAAAATGATCATTTGCTGGAGCTGAATAGGATCATTGTTTTTGACAATATCATTATCCACACTTCCACCTCCTATCACGATAATTTTTTAAGTAAACTTATTACTTCTTCAAATTGCTCCTTACTCTCCTCTAACATTTCATCAAGCTGCTTCATCATCTTCATTTCTCGTTCCTCATCGCCAACTTCTTCAACTTCACTCTTTTCTCCTGATATTAAATGGGTAATAAGCAGATTCAATGTGCCCTTTTCGAGATAAGCAAAGCTATTATTTTCTTCATTACTATAGTTAGATAGATTATCAAGCCGTTCCTTCATAAGTTGATGGACAACACTATCTTTTTTTTGATTCATATTTTCACGCTTACTCATTTTCACCCTCCTGTGTATAGCTCATTCCATTGAGATTAATAGGATTTAAGACAACTACACCATCTTCTAACTGATCACAATATGTAAAACCCATGATACTTCCTGAATAAGATGATTTATGACCCCATTTGATCTGAAAGTTAGGAAATGATAATGTCTCGTTTGGCTCTAGCGTTGTTTTTCCTATAGGTCTAAGCCAGAACTCCTCCTTGCTCGATTGATCATTGATTCGCTCCCAACTACTGTTTCCTTTTAAATTTGGTGCAAAATGTTCATAGACATACCTTCCAGAAAAGGAGAATGGGGAATCTTCAGGTAGCTTTATGCATAGATAAGGATTCGTTATTGGCTTATTACCTAAATTGCGAATATGATAAGAGCCCAAGCATAGGCTTTCCTCATCGGGATTATAAGAAATATTAATTGAGGATGTGAAATAACTAATAACATTAATACTCTCCGGAACAATAAACTCCTCAATCGTTTTTTTTATTTCATGAACATAAAAATCCGTTTGTTTTTTTAATTCATTAATTTTTTCTTCTACACGATCGATGCGAGTAAGCATAATCAGTACCCCTTTGCTAATAGTATTGAATTAATGAAAGCAAATTCAAACTTCTTTATGTGGCAGTTACGTCCTTTCATAAAAAAAAAGAGAGGATTACCCTCTCTTTACAATATGATTTTCTTCTATGTGTTAGTACCATTAACCAACAGTTGGGAATACAGCAGGGCATTGCGCTGGGCGAACTACACCCGGACATGCGAACGGTAATTCTGCTCTTGGCTCGCAGAAAGTCGCTAAGAATTCCACAGTAACTGGGAATGTAGATTGAATACTTTGGCAAACAGATATAGTAACTACTAATGCAGAAAACGTAATTGTACCTGCTCCAGGTGTTGGAGTTCCTGTTGAACACACGAAACAATCTAAATCTGTGAATAAAATTTCTACATCTGTCCCTTTCGGCGCACATAATGTAACTTGTTCACAACGTGAAACTGTAATAGGATTGCTTGTAAACTTAGTACCATTTGGTAAAGTAACAACTAACGTAAGAGTAAAGTTCTTTTGAATAGTCAGATTTTGAAGACATACCGTTGAACCATCAATAGAGAATTGACGATTCTCACGGTTCAAAATAACAATAGGATTAGTTGCACTTGGAACTACATTACATGTAACCACTGCTCCTGCTAAGTTAGTAGTTGCCGTTACTCCTGGAAAACTAATTGGTCCAGTAGTAGAAAACTCGAACGACGCTTCCTTTACAATCCAGTCAAATACCTTATCGACGTTTATACAAATTTGTTCCTGCGCCTGGGATGGCATACTCTCTTGCATCCTTTTGACACCTCCATATTTTTTTTACCTTTCGTTTGTATCTTATGTTTTCTGACTAAAAGTGCATGGGCTAAAAAGTAATTCGTTCTGATTTTTATTAATCAATTATGCCTCGGCATAATTGCCGCTGACGCTTTGCTTTCGCTACAAAAAACATTTGCTGAAAGAAGTTAAAATACTTAAGTATCAGTATGTATCGTTTTTGCTTACATCTCCGCTTCTTAAGGAGAAACAAGAATGTTTGAAAGGACCGGTATATTTGTAACAGAAAGTAAATATTTTTAATAAAATATTAATGGACTGAAAGGGGTGAAAATGCAATGGAAAATTCAAAATTGTACTGCACTCAAGACATTGAAAAATTGAAGCAAAAAATAGAAGCCTACAAGGACACGTTAACTTCATTAAAAACGGGAACTTCAATTGAAGATTATTTATTTATGAAAATGGATTTTGATGGGATTAAAACGCAAATGGCACTTTTAGAAGGGCAAACTGAAACAATAGATGATAAGCAAAATTCACAAATCGGAGGCAATGAGGAGCAGATAAAACTTCTATCGGCACAAATTGAGTCTCTAAATCAAACGATTGAGGAAATGAACCAAGAAATACTAAGGGTTTTAAACAAATTACTCACTAGTGAAAATACTGAAGCTCCAACTACTACACATAAAACTGAAAACACATCTAAATTTATTGCTAACGGTGCACAAAGGGATCTGATCATTACACAGACAACAAGCCAATCGGCGATTACATCAAAACAGCCATCTTATAAAATGCTACAAAGTCTGGCAGGTAAAGCAATAAATGCGCAATTAGATGGTAACAATGATATACCTTCTGCTCACAACGGAAACCAAAGAAATGTACCCGAAGAACGCCATTTTAATCAACAATATTTTCAATCAATAAATACTCATCCAAGCCAAATATATAATGGTTTATATAGAAATACCACTACCAAATCCTCCTTCCATTTTAAAAACGCTACCAATGCACAGGAAATTCCAATTAGTGTTTATGAATCTAATACTTTACCGCATACCGAAATCCATAATTCCACTGACAATGACCTTAATGCGAAAGATTTAGTAAATTACGTAGAACCCGAAAAAATTAATAACACTGTCACTATAGATGAAATGAGCTCTATACTAACAAATGAGCCTGTCACTCCTGAAGAAGCTGAAGTAATTAATAAACCTGCCATTCCCGAAGCTTCTGAAGTAGTTAATGAGCCTGCCATTCCTGAAGCTTCTAAAGTAGTTGCTGAACATGCCGTTCCTGAACCTTCTGAAGTAGTTAAGCCAGTCGACACAAATACATCCACCACTTTAAAAAATGACGAATTTGAAGTTTTTGAAGCTACGCCAGAGGAAAAATATGAAACCCATATACAAATTGAAGAGGTAAACAAACAACCTGAGCTAAAAGAAGAATCAACTGAAGAAGGGCATAAAAAAGAAAAGAACTCTTTGTTTTTCAATTTCTTTCGAAAATGGAGTTAGTTTAAAATTAGGATGTACAATGTTTAACAAACTGGAGAAGTATACGATGAATAAGTCCAATAAGTATGAACATACATATTGGACTTTTTTATGTTCAATTGAAAAAATAAGTACTATTAGTAAGTACTCGCAAAATGCCAAAGCTTCTCAAAAGGAACCTCAAAATTTCCACATTTAAAAACTACGAAACAGATAATTGCCCTTCCCCCCCAATCTTAGCTGAATAGAATAATGAAGAAAGGGGGTGTAAAAATGTGTATGAATAATTCTACGTGTGGCTGCTCATCTAATAATGAATGTGAAAATTTTGGACCTTTCTTAGCAGTCGACGCTGCATGTATTACTCCAACTAGGGTTACTACTGGCTCAATCATCCCATTCTCCTCTGGACTTACCGGAGCTGAAGTGTCAACAGTTGCTAGTGGATTAATTAATTTAGTAAGTATTGTAGGATTCGGTACTGCTGTTCCAACTGTGCTTACTGGCGGCGGTAATATTGACTTAAGTCTTGTGACAACGGAAGCTTTTAATGTTCCACGTGCAGGTACTATTACAGCTATTTCAGCATCCTTTAGTATACTAGCAGCTGTAAGTGTTGCAGGAACAGTAACAATCAGAGCTCAAGTTTACCGTGCAGCTGCGGGAAGTAATATTTTCAGTCCTACAACAGCACTTGTTGATTTAGTACCATCCTTCACAACATTTGCGATAGGTACTTTAACAAGTGGCACTACAAACGTTACACCAGTACCAGTAGTTGCTGGTGATCGTTTATTAATGGTATTCTCAGCTACTGCATCAGGAATTGCTCCTTTAATAAACGTCATTGTTGGTAACGCAAGTGCAGGAATCACTATTGAATAGAGATTGTAATCGTAAATTTAAATAAAAACTACCATTACAGTAACATCACCCGTTCAAAAATGGAAAACATTCGGCAATAATTCAAACGTTTGAATAGGTGATTTCTTCTAATTGAGAAATCACCTGTTTTTAGCTGTTAAAATTATTGCCTTTATTTCGCCAAAGCCACTTGAATATGTGCAAGATGATGCTTTCCGTGCCAAGCATATAAGGCTACAGCTTTTTCAAGCGTCATTAACCCTGAATCAGGATGATTAAATGCTCGTTGTAATTGCTCTGCTGTTAAGCTTTCCAGCAAATAAACCCAGCGTTCATGTAAACCTTCAATCATTTTATAAGATGCCGAAACAGGCATTTCTGAATCCGGAAGCTGTGCCCACTCCACTTCGTTATAAGGTTTAATTGTCGGAGTATCCTCTGTCAAAGCTAGCTTAAAACGAATGTAGCTGTTCATATGACTATCTGCAATATGGTGGACAAGCTGCGTAACCGTCCAGCCATTTTCTCGGTAGGATTGTGTTAAGGCTTGTTCACTTGCTTCGTGAAGTGCCTCTGCTAGTTGTGTCGGTAATAGATGAATATCCTCTATCCATTCCTTTACTTGCTGTGCTGTCACTACTTCCGGAAATTGAAATTGTCCAATTGGATATCGTAAATCGGTCATGTAGCTATCCTCCATTTCTATTTTCTTACTTTTCATATTACCAATTTTATATTTTTCACGCTATTCACATTCATTCTTCTAAATAAAACCCTCATTTTGTAAGAATTTTAGCTTACAAAACGAGGGTCACATTATGTGGAACATTAACTTTTTATTCAGTAATATCATAAATTAACGTATCAAAATAGCTCTCATTCTTATAAAGTAAAATTGCCCATTCTCCTGGTTTCGGGATCTTTACACTTGAAGGTGTATGAGCATCTGCCCCATTAACAGGTCCGCCAAGCCCTGTAGTCCAACCATCTACTAAAATAGGATGCACTGTTTTAGAATCTTTATGATACCCGACAATTGTTAACTTGGTATCGTGACCTTCTTCAATTCCCCAAATATGCCACATCCATTTTTGAGTGTTTAAACTCGGCGTATTGGCACCGATAACACCCGATTTATTTGCATTACCGATAATACCCCTCTCTCCAAATTCTACTGCCTTTTTGTCCCAATCAATTGATTTAAAGTCACTTTCTTGCACAAAATCAGGTAGATCATTTGGCAGAGCAACCGCTTTCTCATTCATTGTACAGCCTACCAAAAACAACAACATCGAAAACAAAACTATACATCGCCTCATTTCATCACCCCTTAAATAATCACGGTTATTTCCTATGAAACGATTTTTTCACTCATATTGTTGCAGAGTATTCAGAAAATATACTTCTTCTAATGCAACCTATTATTCTATAAACCTCATCACAAATTTAACTAACGACTTTAGCGGATGAATAACCGTTAAGGCTGACTCTTTTTCGAATTGCTGTGCTGCTTCAACCATTGAAAGCTGTGCAACTGAAATGTGCTGCTGTTCCCTCGCTACATCATGAAGAGTTTGTATAATAGCGTTATTATATGCATCCTTTTTTCCCTGAATAATCAGTTCAAACGTATTGTTGATAACTTTAACTTCAGCATTAATGGATTTTTCATGTAGTAAAGCGTATTGCTGAAGTCTGTTCATCGTACCTTCTACAGTTTCAGGATTTGTAAAAAGTATCATTTGAGGCTGTTTTTCTTCACATACTGTTTCAAAGAAGGGCTCATCTATTTTAATAATGGGAATAGAAAGTTCCAACTGCTCTTCCTCTAACAATGCAATGTAATTAGTACACGTTATTAAAATGGCATCCATATTACAACTTTCCATCCACTTAAGTTGTTCTTTCACCTTAAAAACTAACCCGTCAGTCCCTTTTGAAACTTGCTGTATAAGACCTGGATCTACAAAATGAACTAACTCTACCTTCTCAATGTTTTGAAATGCCTGTTCTATATACTCAATATTTGAATGATGTGCATGTAAACAACCAAGCTTCTTCCTCAAGACTAGCCCCCCCTAATTAGTAAGCTGCTTTTCCATTGTCGCTACAGAAAGAGAGAAACCGTTACGATTTTCTTCCTTGCTCTCTTTTGTGACAACATAACCTAACGAGCGATATAACTCAATATTTCTTGGTACACTCATACGTACTTTACATTCGCTAATCGTTTTTTCTTTCTTACGAGCATATTGTTCAAGCTCTTCAATTAATGCTTTAGCCAATCCTTGTCCCTGCTTTTCTGGAATAACAGATAATCTAAAAAATCAATTTCGCCTTGGCGTAATTGCGTCCGGATTTTGAATTGTGCCCGCACAATTCATTCCTTTCAAAATCCGTGACATCCGCCGGAGGCTTTAACTTCTTTCAGCGGGTGTTTGGACACGCGCTGAAAGAAGTTAAAAGCATGTAGCATAACGTTATGAATTACTGAAGCTTCCTCTACCTGCGCTAAAATAATGTTCATCCGCCAACACTCCTTTTTGTTTAAAAATACATTATAATGCATTTTTAAACAAAAATAAACCGCATCATCACAAGATAATGCGGTTACTACTATTAGTTTTTATTCACAAAACGAATTGCTTTACTCATTACCGTCGGGACGACTGATGCATGATTTTCCTCCAACGCTTCATAAAACGCAACGTCCATAATGTTCCCTAAGTCGCTCGCAATTTGTTGAGCATCATCCACCATAAAGGTTTCAAGTTCCCCCACACCGATGAATAATTTTTCATAAGCAAATGGACGCTCTTTTATAAATGTTGAGGCATAACTGAATAGTTCATGCTCATTCCACCAAATTGAAGGGCTAATCGCTATATAACGTTGGAAGGTTGCTTGATGATGGAATAATTGCCAAAGCACAAAGTAGCCTGCTAATGAATGCCCAAACAGTGATTGCTGCTGCATATTTACAGGGAATTGCGCCTGAATACTTGGCTTTAATTCCTCCTCTAAAAATGTACTAAAATTCTCTGCTCCCCCATGTTTCTCATAGCCCTTACCTTTAAATCTTGCAGGATACGTATATGTTTCGGCTTGTCCTGTAAAATCATAAAATCGGCGTTCATGCATGTCAGCACCGTGCCCAATGCCAACAACAACGGCTGATAAGACTCCTGTTTTAGGCGCATTACGACTTTGAAGGCGGACCGCTTCCTTTACAAGATGAAAATAAGACGACCCATCTAATACGTATAAGACTGGAAAACCCCCTTCCGGTACTTCTCCATTTGGTACATAGATATTTACCGTATACGTATAATCCGTAAACTTCGATTCAATTTGTTGTGTCATATAATCAAGTGCTTTCGCGGTTTTCTCCTCAATCATTTGTCAGTCTCCTTCATAACATCATAGCCATAACATACTGGTGTTTGCGTAACTGGATCTTGCATAATACGTGCATTAATATTGAATACGTTTCGCATAACATCTGCACATAAAATTTCCTCAGGCGTGCCAGTTTTCATTACAGTTCCTTGTCGCATTGCGATTAAATGATCAGAATATCGTGCCGCGTGATTAATGTCGTGCAATACCATAACAATAGTACAACGATGCCGCTCATTTAAGTTTTTCACAATTTCTAGCACCTCTAACTGATGTGCCATATCTAAATAAGTTGTCGGTTCGTCCAATAGCAAAATATTCGTTTCTTGCGCTAAAGCCATCGCCAGCCATACACGTTGGCGTTGACCTCCAGAAAGCTGAGCAAGCTCTCGATTTCGATACTCAAGTGTATTTGTCACATTTAAGGCCCATTCAATCATTTCCTCATCCTTTTTTGTTAAGCGATTCACATTATTTCGATGTGGATAACGACCATAAGCAATGAGCTCCTCAACCTTTAACTGACCTGGTGCAATAGGCGTCTGTGATAAGATAGCTAGCTTTTTCGCAATGTCCTTCGTCGATAATTTTTGCATGTTTTGATCCTGTAAATAAACCGTACCCTGCTGCTTCTTTAATATACGACCAATCGTTTTTAATAGTGTAGATTTTCCACATCCATTAGGGCCAATAATAGTCGTAATCTTTCCTTCTTCTATTGTTAAATTTAAGCCTTCAAACACCCGAACCTGTTCATAGCCAGAAGCCAAATTTTCCATTCTAAATGCCGTTTGCACACGATTTCCCCCTATGCCTTCGATTTCACTAGTAAATATAAGAAATATGGAATCCCGATAATTGAGACAACAATACCAACTGCCAGCTCAGACGGCGCAAATACTGTTTTTCCTATAAAATCAGCTGCAATAAGCAAGCCCGCGCCTATCAACGCACTTACTGGCATGACATAACGATGTTGTATACCAACAAGCTGTTTAGCAATATGTGGTGCCATTAATCCAATAAAACCGATACTACCTGATACCGATACACAGGCACTGACCAGGCCGACACTTGCCAATAACAGCTTCATTTTCTCTTTTTCTACCGCTATCCCTAAGCTTGTAATACTATCCTCTTCTAATTGAAAATAATCGAGCAAATATGATTTCCGGTAAACGTAAAAGCTTAATAAAATAAGCCACGGCAGCATAGTCACAACAAAAATCCAGTTTGCATTATAAATGGATCCTGCCATCCAAACTGCTGCACCTTCAAAATCCTGAGCATTCATTTTCAATGATAAAAACAAAGACAATGCCCCAAAGCCACTATTAATCGCAATCCCTGTTAAAATTAGTCGTTGCATATCTAAATGACCATTTTTCAGGGCAAATGAGAAAATTAACACAGCGGCCATCGCACCACCGACAAACCCAAAAATGGGCATCATCAAAATGGAGAACCAGCTGCTCATATCTGCAGATGTGAGACGTAATTGAAAGAAAAACATAAATATTACCACTGCTGCACCGGCACCTGCATTGATCCCTAATATCCCAGGGTCTGCTAGGCCATTGCGCGTAATACCTTGTAGCACAACCCCCGCCATCCCTAAGCCAATACCGACTAATCCTGCAATGACAATACGTGGTAAACGGAATTCAAAAATGACAAGATCAAATTTGGGGTTTGGCTCGATGCGTAGCAATGTTTTTAAGACATCCATCACCGACATATCAAAGACACCATTTGTAAGATGGAGATAGCTGGCACCCAAAATAAATAACATCAGTATTGAAACAGTCACAACGAATACACTTGAGGTTTTTTTACGCACGTTTTTCACCTCCGTGTTTACGAACTAAATATAAGAAGAATGGGACACCAACCAGGGCCGTTAATACACCGATTGGAGTTTCGAAAGGGTAATTAACAAAGCGACTGAGTACATCACAAAGCGCTAAGAAAAATGCACCTACTACAGCTGCACACGGAATGATAAAGCGGTAATCAACTCCAACAAGGAACCGTGTAATATGAGGAATGACTAATCCTACAAAAGCAATCTTCCCTACAAGTGCAACAGCCGTACCTGTTAAACATACAACGGCCAGCATACTAATAATTTTCACGGCCTTTGTTTTTTGCCCAAGTCCAATAGCGATATCTTCTCCTAGTGAAGTGATCGTAATAGCCTTAGCTGATAATAACGCAAGAACTAAACCGACTAGTCCAAATGGGATCGATAGCATGAGCATATCCATATCCACCATATGTACTTTTGTGTTATACCAAACACTTACCGTTTGTGATACTTGGAAATACATCGCAATGGCTGTAGCAATACTGCTTAAAAATGTACCAATGACCGTCCCAATAATAGCAAGCCTTACCGGTGATAAACCATTTCTAATTAAAGAGCCAAAACCAAATACAATCCCTGCTCCTAATGCTGAACCGAGCATAGAAAGCAGGATCATTTGGTAATTAGGAAGCCCTGGGAAAAATACGATTGCTAACGTGATCATAAATGCCGAACCATCATTCACGCCCATTAAGGATGGGGATGCTAAATAATTTCGCGTAATACCTTGCATCACTGCGCCAGCTACTGCTAAAAATGCTCCCACCAGTAAAATAGCGGCAATTCTAGGAATACGTCCTGTTCGTATAATTTGGTGGTCCACATTCGAAGAATCAAATGCAGTAATCGCCTGCCACACCGTTATTGCGCTAATGTCTTTTGTGCCATACATAACGGATACTAATGCCACAATCGCAATGAGGAATGGAGAAGCTGCTAATAGTGAAAATGCCATAATGTTTGTTTTTTTCAACTTCCACACCTTTTTCTATATCAATTATGCCTCGGCATAATTGCGTCCGGAATCGGCTTTGTGCCTAGGCCTGCGTGATGCAGGTCAGTTAGCCGTTATCGCATGGATGCGATGATTTTAGGCTAACATCCCCTAAGCACTCCTTTCCGTTTCCGTGACATCCGCCGGAGGCTTTGGGCCAACGTGATGTTGGTCACTCAGTCGTTGCCACAGGACGTGGCGTTCCTAGACTGAGTTCTTCTATTTCAGCGGGTGCCGCTGAAAGAAGTTGAACTCACTTTATAAAAGGCTGATAATAGCCTGGTGACACCACCAAATCTATTACCAGCCCTCTCTACATTATTTAAGTAATTTTTCAGCTGCGATATCTAAGAATTTCACCTTAGACCATGCTGTACCACCTTGCGCTAAAGGTTCAATGGCATTAACGAAAACCTGTTTATTTTGTGATGCCTTCAAGCTTGCGAAAATCGGATTCTTTTGTAGCTCTTCTAATGCTTTTGGTGCGTCGGCATTTTCTGATTCCTCGAATTGAAGGAAAATAGCATCAGGATTAACTTCTGCTAATGTTTCAAGAGATAGTTCAGCCTGTGCCTTTGCAGTTTTTAAAACTTCTGGTATTGGAGCCCCTAAATCTTCATATAAAACAGGGTTTAAGTAAACGCCTGCAGGATAGATATACATGATGCCACCACGTACTCGAATAACTAGGATCTGCTTGTCCGCTAATTGCTCTTTAGATTTCACTTGAGAATCAGCTACCTTCGCTTCATAATCTGCAATGATTTTTTTTGCCTCATCTTCTTTCCCTGAAAGCTGTGCAAGTAACGTTAAGTTCTCTTTCCAATTTGTAGAGACATGTGAATACGGAATCATCGTTTGAATTTTTTTAAGCTTTTCAGCCATTTCCTCAGGGTATTTTGAGGAACCTAAAATAACATCTGGATCTAGTTTAAGAATGGCTTCAGTATTCGGTGTCATTTTATTTCCAACAAGCTCAGCACCTTCTAATTCAGAAGCAAGATATGTTGGAATTTTCCCACCGATATCAAGCACACCAACAGGCTTAATCCCGAGCATTGCCGCATCTTCCATAGACTCTAAGCTTGCAGCTACTATATTTTTAACATCTGCGGCAATTTCATATTTTTCACCTAAGTATGTAATCGTTTGTGTTTTCGCTTGATCTTCTGTTGCACTAGTTTCTGCTACATTATTTGTAGATGTAGAAGACTCTTCTGCTTTATCCGTTCCACATGCAGCCAAAGATAGAGCTAATAGAGCAGGTGCACACATCTTAAAATATTTATTCATAGATATATTCTCTCCTAACGAACCTGATTATATTGATAATGATAATCATTTTCATTTATAAGTCAATAGAGTTTATCAATTTAATTGATATTCATTATCATTTACGATTCCTATCCTAACAAAGAGAAAACCCGTTGTGAATGGACAATTTCACGAATCACATGGACTTTTGCCGATTTTTCAACTTCTTTCAGCGGTAGTCTCCCACCTGTATAGGTGGTGAGATGAATGCGGGGCAAAGTTACTTTTCAACGGATGTCCAAACACCTGTACCTGTCGCTACACTTTCGGTACAAAATATATTTGCTGAAAGAAGTTAAAGCCTCCTTACCGATTCCGGATGCAATTATGCCGAGGCATAATTGATCTACAAAAAAAGCTGCTTCTTTTTTCAAGAAACAACTTTTTTATAAGTATTTAGCTTCCTCAAGCATTGTTTTTCGATATGTTGTCGGCGACATTCCAGTACATTTTTTAAATACTCGACTGAAATAAAAGCAATCTACATAACCTACACATTCTGCTATTTCCGCTACTGGAGAATCGTCATATTTCAGTAACTCCTTCGACCGCCGGATGCGATATTCCGTTAAGTATACGCTAGGATTCATCCCTGTATGCTGTTCAAACAGATAGGCAAACCTACGACGCTCCACGCTAAATTCTTCAGCAATTTTCGAAACCGAAAGTTGTGTAGCATAATTCTCATGTATATACTGTAAAGCTTGCTCCATCTCGTCACTTGCCGTATCGAGCACCTTCACTTTTGCCGACATAAGAATGGCTTCCAAAAGATTCATAAATAGAGTCTTTGCTTTGAATACTGACATATTACCTAGCATTGCTTTGCTTTCTATTAGCTGCTGTACATAATCAATAATTTTAGTATGATAACCTGTATTGATTAAAAAGTGCTGAGTTGATAATGGATATAAAATTGACTCTTCGGGAGAAAGTTGATAATGAACAACTGCATATTCCCATCCTTTATCATCAGAAGCTCTAATTTCGATTGGCATTTGTGGTCCTGCATGTACGATCATACCCGGCTCCATTGTATAAGGGGTACCGTTAAAGCTAAATATAGCGCTACCAGCAAGCGGCACAACCAATCCACACTTCCCAGGGGCTGTTGTTCGCCCTTTATCTACTTGGCCTGGCTCCATTTTATTTGTAAAAACATCCGTAAATTTTACAGACGCATGTGCATAGTAATCAATTAAATGCTTGATATCCATTTTATAACCTCTACATTCTTTACAACGCTTTGAATTTGTGAAAAATGATGTAGATCATGATCTACTAAACTAGCAAAATAACGGTGAAGTGTTAATTCAGAAGCACCTATTGTAAAAGGCTGTTGCCATTGCTGATCAACTATTTGATAAAGCGCGTCAATTAGCTGATGTCTCTGATCGATAAAACTGGCTATCGTTTCTTCTTTACTTTGTGCACGACTATTTCTTGCTGCACTAGCATTCATCTCTCCTACATCTGGTCCTTTTGGTAAGCTTTCCTTTGTAAAAAGAAACGGTAAACGTTGGTTTAATACGAATTCATCCCACGGTGTAAGATGTCCAATTACCTCTGCAACCGTCCATTTCCCAGGCTCTATAGGGGTACGCCATTGTTCTTCAGTTATATTTACTAAACTTTCCACAAATACGATAGATTTTTCATAATGCGAGATTATTTGATGTTTATCATGATACAAATTCAATAGCTCCTTCGCTTCATTTTTAGTAGAAAATCTGTAGTTTCGGCCAAATTATTTCCCACTGTTTATTTTGGACTCTGCTCTTATAAACTTCATGCATCGGAAAACCTTTTTGAAAATATGGTGTGGGGGCGACAATCCCAGAAACTAAGTGCTTAATACCATGAGGTGCAGCTATCTCAAGTATTCCATCGGCAAGCCTAACACCGATAGCTGTTGGAATTTCTGGAAAATGTGCTATTCCATCAATAGATGACTGATAAGGTGTACTATTATTTACTACATGCATCCTTGCTTGATTCTTCACAGACCAAGGCTCATTCGGTAAATAGTTCTTCAATTCTTGTTCATACTGCTTCTCATAATTCTCTAAAGAATTCACTTTATCAAAATATATCACATCAATATCAGCTAATGATGTTCTGTATTCTTTTTCATGCAAATAATCCCATACCTTCGTACGAATAAATCCAGCACATACCCATGAATCAGGTAATCTTAGCTTCTCTACAGTTTTTAAAATGCCCATCACCCATTCATCTGCAGCAATTAAGCTTTTTAGCTCTTCTTCTGTTTTTATCAGTTTCATTCACCTCTGAATTTGTCATACCAATGCTTACGTCGTTACCTAATTAATGATTCTCAACCCATGTCCTTATTTTGTTAGCAACATCCTTAGGTGCTTCACGAAAAAATATCATGACCTGCATCAGCGATCGTACTTTGTACCGATTATATTTATTAATTTTATTTATATAAAATGAAAAATAATATATTAGATTTATAAATAATTTAGCAATACTCTTTAACTAACAACGTTAAAGGAGACGCTTATGAAAAAACCTTTTATTTTGATTGTGGCCTTTGCCATTGTAATGGGGCTTATTTATACGAAGCTTTCACTGACACTCGTCATTATCGGAATTATCGCTGCCTTTATCGGTACCCTCGCTGGGGGTGCTGGACTAATTACAATCCCCGCTATGATGCTTGTTGGCATACCTATTCAAACAAGCATTGCTACGAATAAGTTTTCATCGGGCATTGCAGCATTGTCGAGTATCTTTTATCTTCTTTATCATAAGGAGCTTCGTCTAGCATCTATTATGAAATATGTTGCTGTAGCCATTGCTGGAGGCGTATGTGGAGCACTCCTAACAGTATCCATCTCAGAGAAAACAATGAATATTATTGCATGTATTCTACTTATTTTTGCCTTATTAATAACGTTAAAAAATAAAGAATGGACTATTAGCTCAGAAGAAGCTGACACTACACACAACAATAAATTATGGCAGCCATTTTTAATCGCGGTTTATGATGGCGGCTTTGGACCTGGCTCTTCAACCTTCAGCATACTACATTTTTTACGCTATCATTACACTTACATAAAGGCCGTACAGCTCACACGTGTACTTATTTTCGGAAGTTGCACAGGGGCATTTATAGTATTTTACCAAACTGGCTTTATTCAATGGCATTATGCAATTGCGATGGCAATAGGCTCCATTATCGGCTCTCAACTCGGACTTTTTATTCTACCGAAAGTTCCGATAAAGACAGCTAAAATACTACTAATAATTATCATTTCATTACTACTTATACAAGTAGCAATAAAAATAATTTAACTACTTAATCGAATTATTTTCGGATATGGACATTTAAAGAAGAATAAAATAAAAGAAGGCGTGACAAGACTATTTCATGCAGTCTATGATGAGGTAAAGTTATAAGGAGGATATCCATGCAAGCTACTATTCAGAAACAACAAAATAGCTATATCGTAAAATTCAACCGTCCGCTGTCACATTCAGTTGATGCTGTTTGGGCTGTATTAACGGAGAATGGAAAGCTTCAAAAATGGATGAATAATTTAGAAATTATTGATCTTCGAAAAAACGGTAAAATGCATTTTAATATGAATGATGGAACAGATACTTATATGGAAATAACAATTACAGACTATGTTGAGAAGGAAGTGCTCGAATTTGATTGGGGCAAAGATACAGTCAGATTTGAACTCTCCCCCACTAGCAACGGTTCCCTATTAGTATTACTTGAATCGATTGGTGAGCTAACTGAGCATACACCTAAAGATTTAGCCGGGTGGCATGTATGCTTAGGCCTGCTTTCGGATTTATTAAATGGAACGGTACATGGAGAATTCCCAATAGAAGAATGGCAAAAGTGGTTTGCAGAGTATAAGCAACTTGTAGATGACGTTGAAAAGATTTAAGCATAAATGAACACTATTATGTCTATGAAATTAAGGTGTCATATTAAAGTATGGCTCTCTTCAGCAAAACGAGGGGCTGATTTCCGTTCCGACTGGGCGCTTTCCTGGGGGCGTCGGGGCAACAGGATGTTGGTCACGAAGGCGTTATCACAGGACGTGATGCTTTTAGCCTTCGTTCCCCTACCCGCTACGCTCCAGGGTCTCGGGCCAACACGATGTTGGTCACGAAGGCGTTATCACAGGATGTGATGGTATTAGCCTTCGTTCCTCTATTGCTGATCCCCGAGGAGTCGCCCAGTCGTAACGAAGATCAACCATATAACTTAACATGTATCTTCTAGCATGTCACTCTAATTTATAGTGATGGAGCGGCGTGTTAGCGGCAATGTTTTTCATTGCAAAAGCGAGTAGCTCTGAACGGAAATCACCCTCATTTAAAGGGCCACAAAAATCGCATAGCTTTCCTTAACCACTTTGTTTTTATTAATGATAAAAAGCTGTAGCAATTTCAAGTGCTTTTAGCGGATCCTTAATTGAATCCAGCGTATAGACAAGTTTGCCCTCCTGCCATACGATTAAATTCCCTGATTCATAAACATCTAAACGAGCAAAGCCATTTTGCTTCGGAATAGGCAGCATATGTGTTTCTAAAAATTGTACTGCCTGCTTAGCAAGCTTCACACCCGCCTCCGGGTTTTCTGTTCTTGTATGTGTCGCTATTGCCCATCTCCCCTCATTCCAACCAGTCCATAAAGAGCCAACACCTGCATCCTGATAACCTTTAATGTTGTATCCAAGATCAACCTTTTGGCCACCATTTTGGCTATAGTTCTCAAAGGAAATTTGCTCATTCGCTTCGTCTGTACTTTCATATTGCTGCACGGAAAGCCGAGCAATAACCGTCGCTCTATCTGGTTGTTTTAGTTTACTATCATTGATGGATAAATGCTCTTTGCTTTCCAAAAATACTATTTCAACTTGGTTAGCTTCAGCCTTCGTTGTTGCAGTTAAAAATGTACCTTTTGTGATTGGAAGCCCTTTTGGTAAAGTTATCGGTAAATTCGTTTTAAGCTGGTCCTTAATATTTTTAAGTGCCCCAGCCTGAGTATTAGATGCTACTGTGTTTTCCTTATTTGTTTTGGGCGGTTCCTGTTGATGTTCATGTGATTGTTGTTGCTCTTCTTGTGAATTGTTTGGCACGTTAGCTTGTTGTTCTTCTTGTGGTTTATTCGGCACGTTAGGTTTTTCTTCTTTATCAGAGCATGCACTCACTATACTGAAACTTAAAAGCATGCAGGTAAAAAGGATTTTTTTCATGGCCTTGCCCCCTATATTTCTTTTCCCTGTCCATAATCAACCGAAGTTTTTTGTTATTTAAGCTACCACCTACTTTCTGTTACCTTCTCAAGAAAATGGTAAGTGTTTTTTCTAATTTTACTCCCTTGAAGGTAAGTTCGGTAGATAAAAAAATCCCCCCAAGTATTTTGGAAGGATTAGTCGCAAAAATATCATCCACAAATAAGTTTATGCACATAGCTTTGTTTATGTTCCATTACTGAGCAAGCTACTTCCACTATCCGCATCTAAATAAGAACGAGCAGATATACGCTTAATTACCATCTCGAACATTCATATGAGCGAATATTTCTTCTTGCAATAGTTTCGAAGCGCCAACCACTTCGGTTACTCCATCGGAAACCTGAAATAAACTCTCTTCCTACAGCAACTAGGAAGAACCAAAAGGCTGCTCCATTAAACATCCATATAAACGTATTTCTAAATAAGCATGATTGAATTCCACTTGTACCTATTCCGAATGATGGAAGTGCTGGCGTAAAGCTAGGTGGTGGACCAAGAGGCATTTGACCTGCCGGTGGCGGACCAAAACCAGGTGGACCGAACGATGGTGGCGGACCAAAACCAGGCGGTCCAAACGATGGTGGTGGACCAAAACCAGGCGGTTCAAATGATGGTGGTGTTCCAACACCAGGTGGTCTAAATGATGGTGGTGTTCCAACACCAGGTGGTCTAAATGATGGTGGTGGGCCGAAACCAGGCGGGCCGAATGACGGTTCGAAACCAGGCTCTGGAAGTGGCATAATTTCTTCATATGGATACATGCTAAACCCCTCCTTTTACATAATTCAATATATGTAAGAGGGCTAATAACCGTTGAGCAATTGCCTATTAGCCTTGTATTTAGTCGTCCTAAACTTCATTCGTATATTCGTGGTCAATATCGTATAATAAAAGGTATGTTTTCCAAGAAAAGGGGTACTTATGCGAAAAATAATTTTACTAATTACTACAATTCTATTGTCCTTTGGGATCTGGCTATTTTTCAACTCTACAAATTCTTCTGCAGAATCAACACGTATTCAAGACAGGCTAGCTGCTGTTAAAAAGTACAAATATTATTTAGATAAAGGGAACGACAAGATTGGCAAGGAAATGGCTAAAGAAGATTTAGTCATTGTGGAGCCTATCGAAATGCAGCAGAAGTATATTAAACAGGCTCAAAAAAATGGAACGTTAATTTATGGCTATATTAACGCAATGGAAGCAGACAAATGGAATTTAGAGTTCTATAGCCAATTAAAAGAAGAGGATTTTTATAAAGACGAGCGCGGAGAAAAGATGTATTTCTCTGAGTGGGATTCGTATTTAATGGATATGACATCTGAACACTATCAAGCACTTTTACTAGAAGAAATTCAAAAACAAATTGTTCAAAGAGGGTTGGATGGTGTGTTTTTAGATACTGTTGGCAATATCGAGTCCTACTTACCTGAAAAAGAACAGGGCGTGCAAAATGAAGCAATGCTTGCCTTTATAAAAAACATAAAGCAGCAATATAACGACTTGTCTGTTGCTCAAAATTGGGGCTTTCAAACATTAGCTGATTATACAGCACCCTATATCGATTTTGTTATGTGGGAAAACTTTTCGTATGATGTAGTCGGAGAAGATGAATGGGCGTTGAATAGGATGCAGCAATTAGTTCAGATCCGAGAAAAATTCGGTACTCAGGTGATGACAATCGGATTTAACGACGAAGAGAAAAGTCTTGCCTTAGCTGAAAAATACCATTTTAAATTCTTTTATAGCCCAGCAGGATCTTACTACAACACATGGCAGTGATGGTCCCCCCATCTGTTAAATAATGCTTACAATCCTCTCCGTCAAGCAACACTAATCGGAGGGGGTTTTTAATATAATTATCTAGGCAAATAAGGATGCATCACTCGCCAATCCTCCAGCTTTTCTTCAAAAGATTTAATATTTTTACCTGGTATTGGGCTAGTCGAAGGCATTTTTTGATATGCTCGACCATCTAAAACCTCAAGGCCGATATGTTTTTTAAAAACCTCGAATGCCTTTGCACCATTAAAAAGCACTAGCTCAATATGAGGATAGTGTGCAAAAAGCGTTTTAAAATCATTCGGTTTTTCATTACGAATAGCCGCATCTAAGCTTCCTTTACGCTCGCACGACTCTATTGTATCCCAAAGACCAATATGATGGTTCTTTAGCAATTTTAATCTTTCTCCATAATCCTGAGGTACATCTACTTCTACTATTTCACCAATAATCGGCCAAAAGTGATTGCGTGGGTTACCATAATATTGCTGCTTCTCTAACGATTGCTTTCCTGGCATCGAGCCGACAATTAGCACCTTCGTTGACAAATCAATAACCGGTGGTAGTACATTTTTAAGTTCATTTGACATGACAATCACCCCTTCCTTATATTTTAGCGAAAAATTTGCTCAAATGTTATTGAAGAGCATGTACCAAAAATCAAAGCTTATCACCATACCATGGGGTTGATTTCCGTTCTGACTCGGCACTTTCCTAAGAAAGGCTCCTTCTCTATTTGTTGGATATTTATGATAGACTAATCATCAGACAAATGTTGATTATGAGCATCAAACTACATAGAGGTGAAATATGAAAAGTTGGTTCCAGTCTCTTACAGCTAGAATGATTTTTTTAATAAGTATCTTGATCCTTTTAATATGTGGACTGTTTATGTATTTTTTGCAAGAACATATTCGCGATACGACAGAAAAACAGATGGGGATGGAAGCACTAAATATTGCAAAAACCCTCGCATCTATGGAAGAGATCATTACGGCATTCGATAAAGAAGAGCCAAGTGAAATCATCCAGCCAATCGTCGAACCTTTAAGAAAAGAAATTGACGCTGCATATATTGTCGTTGGAAATTCTGAAGGAATTCGTTATTCACATCCTTTAAAAGATAAAATTGGAGAAAAAATGGTTGGTGGAGATAACGATGCCGCATTGCTAGATAGGCAAGCTTATATATCTAAAACTATAGGGTCACTAGGTGAATCGATTCGAGGTAAAGCCCCTATCCTATTAGACAATAAAATTATTGGTGTTGTATCTGTCGGTTTTTTAACAGAAAATATCGACACAATCATCGAAAGCTATATTCACAAATGGATCAAATACACCGTAATTATTCTTTTCATAGGCATATTAGGCGCCATAGCTATTTCCATTTATATTAAAAAGTTATTGTTTAATATGGAGCCTATTCAAATTGCTAAATTATATCAACAAAACAAGGTCATTTTAGAAACAACAGCAGAGGGTATACTGGCTGTCGATCACTTTAATCAAATTACTACCATTAATAAGAGTGCTTATGAAATGCTAGATTCGGCTCACAATAAATCTCTCTCAGATTGGATGGGCACAAAAATCGAACATATTTTCACACCTAAAGTTGTTACAGAGCAAAACATTCATAATTTAGAGCTACCACTTGATGAGCATATTATCATTTTAAATAAAGTGCCTTTAGTTGAAAAGAAAAGGAAAATTGGTTCGTTATATACCTTTAGAAAAAAAGTAGATATCCAAAAAATCACGGATGAATTAAAACAGATGAAGCAGTATGCGAATGTTCAACGGGCCTATACTCATGAATTCGCTAATAAGCTTCATATCATTTTAGGTTTACTTGTCCATAAACATTACAACGAAGCAATTGAGTTTATTAAAGAAGAACGAAACTTACAACTTAAAAATCAAGCTTTTTTAAATAGCAATATAACAACCCCGCTTTTACTTGCCTTAATTCAGGGAAAAATTGCAGAAGCCGTAGAACTGGGGATTAAACTCGAGCTAAACGAAATTTCTTCATCTATTGAATTATCTAAACAGCAAGAGGATGCTATCCTAACAGCTCTTGGTAATGTACTTCAAAACGCTATTGAAACTTTAAAAAGCTGGGAATCCTCAGATAAAGTGATTCGACTATCCATCAATAATTATAAAAATCATTACTTATTTGAGATTCAAGATAATGGACCAGGTATTGATCACAATATTTACGATAAAATTTTTAAAAAGGGTATATCTACTAAAGAAGGATTAGACCGTGGACATGGACTTGCTATAAGCAAGAAAGCCCTTCAGGAGATACATGGGGAAATTTTATTGGATTCCGGTGATTTATCAGGAGCATGTTTTTTGATTATAGTTCCTAAAGGAGACATTGAGAATGACAACATTAAAAAGTGTATGGATTATTGAAGATGACTTTAGAGTAGCAAAAATTCATGCCGATTATGTTCATAATATAGAAGGTTTTATTGTCACTGAAAACTTACGCACTGGAAAAGAAACAATCGAAAAGCTGGAGATGACTTCTAGCTTACCAGAAATTATATTAACAGATTTATATATTCCGGATGTTGAAGGTAGCTCATTAGTAAGCCATATACGTCACCTCTATCCGTCTATAAAAATTATCGTAATCTCAGCAGCAACTGAAGTAAGTTTAATAAGGGATGTATTGGACTTAGGTATTTTAGATTACTTGATTAAACCATTTGAACAACAACGACTTCAACGCGCATTTCAGAAATATTTGCAGGAACTTCGTTTATTTCAAAATAGCAAAAATGTCACTCAAAATGACCTTGATTCTTTATTTTATAGTGAATCAAACAGTAAGGTAGTAGATGAAGAAACGTTTGTAAAAGGAATTGATTTGCACACATTACAAATAGTTAAAAGCATTTTTGAAGATCTCAAAACCCAGGAGCTCACAGCCTCCCAATTAAGTGAACTCATTGGTTCTAGCCGTTCAACAGCTCGCCGTTATTTAGAATACTTAGTTGGCGAGCAGTTTTTAGAGACAAAACTAATTTACGGGACCGTTGGCAGACCTGAACGAAAATATGTCTATCATGAAACTTATGAACAAAACTAATAGTATGTTATTTATTTAACATATGATTATATTATTTTCCTCTCTTTAGCACTGTGATATTTTTTAAATAATCTGAATGATTAATCACAAAGGGAGGAAATATTTTTGAGTCTAAGTATAATCGGATTTTTAACTATTATTATTATTGTTGCTCTACTAATTAGTGGTCGTGTATCACCACTTGTAGCAATGGTTATACCACCTATCGTAGCTGCATTTATAGCTGGCTTTAACTTCGATGAATTGGGAGAATTCTTTAGTTCCGGATTAAGCTCTGTGATGAACGTAGCTGTAATGTTTATCTTCGCTATTATTTTCTTTGGTATTATGCAGGATGTAGGATTATTCGAGCCATTGATCAATAAAATGATTGCGCTTTCAAAAGGAAACATTATTGTCGTTGCAGTGATAACAGTGATCATTGCTGTAGTAGCGCAACTAGACGGTTCTGGAGCTTCAACATTTTTAATTACAATCCCAGCATTATTGCCTTTATATTTACGTTTACGGATGAATCCATATCTCTTGCTGTTATTAGTTGGAGGAGCAGCAGCCGTTATTAATATGATTCCTTGGGGTGGTCCATTAGGTCGTGTTGCTTCCGTTTTAGAGACAGATGTAACTGAACTTTGGTATCCTTTAATCACTATTCAAATCATTGGTGTCGTTTTAATGTTAGCTTTAGCGGTGTTCCTTGGTTTTAGAGAAAAGAAGCGTATTCTGAAACAATACGGTACCCTGGACTTCACAAATGATGATCACGCTATTACACAAGGTGTTGTTTCATCAGAAGTAGACACAAGTTTACAACGACCAAAACTATTGTGGATTAATGCAATTGTTACTGTTCTTGTTATCGGAATTTTAGTTGCAGGTATTTTACCAGCAGGATTAGCTTTTTTAATTGGAGTGGCCATCGCCCTGCCAATCAACTATCGTTCTCCTAAAGAACAAATGGAACGTGTACGAGCACATGCTCCGAATGCCTTAACGATGGCGTCTATCATCATTGCCGCTGGACTATTCTTAGGCATACTTAATGGTACCGGGATGTTAACTGCGATTGCTAACAATGCTGTAAACATTTTACCATCAGCCCTATCATCTTATTTACATATCATTATCGGGGTATTGGGGGTACCATTTGATTTATTACTAAGTACGGATGCATATTACTTCGCTTTATTCCCTGTAGTTGAACAAATTGGCTTATCTTTCGATATTGATTCTCTTTCAACTGCCTATGCCATGATTATTGGTAATATTGTAGGCACATTTGTATCGCCGCTTGCTCCTGCAGTTTGGTTAGCTTTAGGCTTATCAGGCTTAGAGATGGGGAAACACTTAAAATACTCTTTCTTCTGGATGTGGGGATTGAGCATTACTTTACTATTCATTGCTGTAGCATTAGGAATTATTGCTATCTAACTCAACACCGAATGTTGGTGATGATATTGGTTAAAACGAATGCCATGTGTATAAGTTGATTGGAGTGAAGGCTGGGCGACTCCTCGGGGATTAGCGTCACAGATGAGACCCTGGAGCGAGCGGGCAGAGGAACGAAGGCTAAAAGCATCACATCCTGTGATAACGCCTTCGTGACCAACATCGTGTTGGCCCAAGCGGCTCATCGGACGCCCCCAGGAAAGCGCCCAGCCGGAACGGAAATCAACTCCACGTTATGGTGATAATTCATATAAATAGAAATATAGTACCAGTTGTCGAGTAGTGAAGCGGCAACTGGCTATTTTTATATAGATATCGTCTTATAAAGAAAAATCAGAGCCAGCAAGTATTTCCTCCGAGCTTTTCACATGTAATTTATTGGATGAATGATTTTTTATATAGGCCCTTACTATTTCATAACCAATGCAATACCCTATCCATTGAGGAAGCTTTCCACCATATAAAAATTCAACATGATTGTTTAATCCTTGAATATTGATTTGAGGCAAAAAATGCCCCTTCCAAATTTCTAGCATCTTATCCAATGAGTAGGACCTCAACCATGGTGCTAACCATTTATTCCCGTAGATCTCCTCTACTGCACATTCTGCTAAACCTTCTAAAATTAAAGAATCTAACAAAGTCACTTCGTCTAGAGATTTATTTACATATTGCAGACGACAAACATGATTATACTCATGTGCAAATAACGCTTTAAGCTCCTGCTTTTCAAGCTCTCCTATATATAAAAACAGCGCATTTGGATAGGCAACACCGTTTTTCTTAGTAATTGTTTGCTCCTGCGTGATCGGGAAGATATAGATTGGTATATTTGGACCACTCCATCTCTCCTTTAAATAGATAAATTCCTTCTGTATTACTTCCCAAACGTTTTGTTTTTTTAACTTGTTAATGTCTATTTTTTCATGCGACTGAAAAAGCCCCTGCTGCTGTAATTCAAATTGTACTTCATCCGGAGATCCACCAATAAAAATCTCTACTAAACGACTGCAAAGAATAGAACGTTGTAAGTCCTCAACGTTCTTACTATCATTAAGCCTTTGACTAGCTATTAATTCATCGAGCCACTCATATGTTGGTATTACTGACATACATCCCCTCCCTTATTATAGCTTATGTTTAAAGTAGACAATCGGCTAGTGATAATGTTCGCAACCGCATATATTAGCTTGTAAGGAAGTCGAAAGGAGGGATAGTTTGTGAATCCAGCTAATACTTATAATCTTTGTTGTCAATATCATGGTAAACGTGTAAGAATTGAAGAACGAGGTGGCAGAGTACATTACGGAGAAATAACTAGGGTGGATAGAAGACAGGTGTGGATTCAACCTGATAGACGATTTGGCGGTTATGGTTTAGGTTACTGGGGTTGGGGAGGATCAGGAGCAGGTTTTGGAGTTGGAATCGCACTTGGGGTAGTTACCGGAATTGCCCTAGCACCACTATTATTTTGGTAATATTGAAATGACTAATTATACTATCCGCTGCATGGAGAAAAAATAAGCCATTTCAATTTGATGAGATGGCTTATTTTTCTTATTGCACTTGCTCTTGTTGCTGTTTGCTTTTAATCAACTCGGATATTGTGACGAATGTATAACCCTGTTTTTTCAGTTCTGGTAAGATTTTTTCCAGTGCCTTAATAGTCTGCGCGCGATTGCCGCCTCCATCATGGAACAAGATAACATCTCCAGGCTTCGATCCTTTCATCACTTTTTGTACAATTTTGTTAACCCCAGGCTGTTTCCAATCTTGAGTATCCTGATGCCAAGACCACATAACTACTTTGTATCCATCCTTAACTGCGGCATTGATCATTTGATCATTATAATAACCACCTACAGGACGAAACAAAATTGGTGCGAACCCAGTAATACTATAAATTATTTCCTTTGTCTTACGTAGTTGCGCCTGTAATTCAGCTACGGAAGCTTTAAACGGATGTGAATACGTATGATTGGCCAACTCATGCCCTTCAGAATAAGATCGTAAAACAAGGTCTGGATATTTTTCTGCATTTTTACCAATAATAAAAAACGTCGCCTTTGCATCATACTTTTCCAATAGATCTAAAATATCCGCCGTATATTTTGGATGAGGTCCATCGTCAAAGGTTAGCGCAATTATTTTGTCTTTTGTATTAATGTCCCACACTACTTCCCCTGTCTCCTCATAATAAGGTCGACCTTTATCCGCATAGGCTGTCAGCTCTGTAAAAAATACCGATATGATTAAAAAACAAAGGGATAAAACCAAAACATATTTACGTGTCATAAGCATCACCTCCCAAGTTCAAATTCACATAACTCCGTCAACTTACTATTTGCGAATTACAATGAAATATACTTATGAAGGTTTGGCTGTTTTCCCCTTTTAACTTTTTCAAAAAGATCTATTCATACATAAAAATTTAATAAATTCCCTGTTATATTTTGAACGAAATGTGAAAACACTCACATAGTACTTTATTTTTTCACTAATTGATGTAAAATAAAAGACACGACTGATATATAACAACGCGAGGGAAAACCGATTTTTCTACCGATTGTTATAGTACAAAAAAACCAACCAACAAAAGGGATTTTCCATATGTGAATTATTACAGTTTTTGAACAAAATACTTATCGCATGTTCGAGTATAAAACTAAAAACGAGGCAACAGTTGCATTAAAGAATTTCAAACAAACAGCTATGCTTTCTTATACAAAATAAATAAAAAGAAGAATCAACTCATATGAAATGGGTCGATTCTTTTATTTTGGAAAACTATTGTATCCATTGAGAAAACACCGGTCGTTTTAGGTAACAAATAATTTTTAATGAAAATGCCGAACACCTTTTTATCTATCGCCATATGTATATAGAGAAAAGGAGTGATTTCGGATGGTAACAATTGAGCCTATTATGATTAAAGGCCATTTTTTCACTGCAATAGTTGTTCAATTACCAAAAACAACGCTGCTAACAATTTCAAACGATACGGGGTACATTATGTGTGGGGCTTTAGATGTTGGTCTATTAAATGACCGCTTAGCAGATCGGAAAATTATTGCCGGTCGGGCAGTTGGCGTGAAAACAATTGATGAGCTATTGACAGCTCCATTAGAATCCGTGACATATGAAGCGCATCAACTTGGTATTACTGAAGGAATGTCTGGTGTAGAGGCTTTATTAAAAATGGTATAACAAATATTTTTGTGCATAAATAAAGCGTCAAGGCATTAACCTAGACGCTTTTTCTCCATTATAAAATTCATATTGAACGATTTTCATCTTGCATAGTATGAGCCTTTTGAAAGGTGGTTTTCTATGTATTATACAAATGTCAGTCAGCAAACTCCTCGTGTCATAGTTGTGACCGGAACCGGAAAAGTAATGGCTAAAGCAGGCTATGCCCAGCTTCAAGTAGAGGTAAGTACACAAGGGAAAAATGTACAAAATGCACAGCAAGAAAATGCGATCATTATGAATCGTGTGATACAATCCATTTTAGCTCTTCATATCTCAAAAGAACATATTCAAACTGCAAGCTACAATATTGCACCTCATTATGATTTCGAGAATGGTAAACAAGTTTTTAATGGCTATGAAGTAACAAATGCCATTTCCGTTAATGTAACTGATACAAATCAGATTGGTACAGTCATTGATACAGCTGTGAAAAATGGTGCAAATCGCATTTCCTCTATACATTTTAACATTGAAAATACGGATGCATACTACCAACAGGCACTCAGCTTAGCTCTTCATAATGCCCAAATGAAAGCGAAAACAATTGCCGATACTATGCATTTGCCCATCCAGCCCCAGCCAATCGAAATCATTGAGGAACATGAAACTGGACCTGTCCTGTATAGATCAATGGCGACGGTTGATTCCACCATTTCTACACCTATAGAACAAGGTCAAATTACTATTAATGCGACTGTCCGAGTAAAGTTTCAATATTAAATGAGCCTTCTACCTAATACCACGAAGGCTCTTAAAGTCATTGCAGCTTGCAGAGACTATCTATAATTAAATTCAAATGTATTTTTTTTCTAAACATATTACTTCATCAGAGGTTTTTAAAATGATATCAAAATGCTGACTATACGAATGCATAAACAATTCATATTGAATTCTACGCTCTTCATGCGACTGCATTAAATAATTGATATCGGCTCCCCTTTCAAGTACATCACGGCCCGACCTTCTCTTAATTTCCGTATCATTATCTGTATAAAAATAAATTTTCAAATCAAATAATTTTGGATTAATAAATGCCACACTCATTCCCTCTACAATTGTTACCTTAGTTTTTGAAGGAATTAATACACTCTTCATATAATGTGTATCTATTGTCAATAAATCGAGACCTTCTCTAACCATTTGAATATCTCTTTCCAAAGAAGGCAAATGATGTGCCGCAGGATGGCAAGCAGTCATTTTAAAATGATGCTGTTCGTTTCGATAAGTATAGTCGATAATTGTATGCTTTCGTATATCCGAACTAACAATATACGGGTCTGTATTAATATAATTCACTACATCTTGGTTTAAACAGGCTAATAAGCTTATTGGCGAACGTTGTTTTTCCTGCAGCACCATGTCCAGAAATGCCGATAACAGTTGGTTTATCTTCCTTGTTGACCCAAGTTACGATCTCTTGCAATAAATTATCCATCTTTCTCCCCCCGCTACTGCGTCCTTTAAATACGCTTACATAAAATTCTATTCAAATTAATTTTACAGCTCTAAATTTAGCTCATCACCTAACGCCAGCTTATTTGCCGTTCCGACTAGGCGCTTTCCTCCAATCAACTTATATACGAGATGTTTAAATCTTTATCATTCCCATATACGTTCTAAAGTCACTTCATGATCTTTAACACTTAGCTGAAAAACATCTGGGTTACTTAGATGTGTCCAAAATTGAAAGTCAACATCATTATTATAATGTTTCAAAAGTAAAGTAATTATATTTCCATGACTAACGACAATTGTACGTTTGACGTCACTTTGGAAAATCCCCTTAACAACATTAACGATACGTTCCATCGCTTCTTTACTTGACTCTCCACTATCAAATTTCAAATTCATATCTGTAAAAGTCGCTTGCAACTTTTCATACCAATCCGGTAAATCTCTTGTACTTAAAATGCGTTCTGAAAGACGTTCGTCAATTTCAATATTTATATTCCCCCTTGTACTCAGCGGTTCTATAGTTTGAATCGCTCGTAAAAAGGGACTTGTAATAATTCGGTCAATTTTTTTGTCAGTGAAAAAATCGGCTAAAATTTCAGCCTGATGAAAGCCATGTTCTGTTAAAGAAGCATCCGCCGATTGTCCTCGGGCTTCGCAATGTCTAATGACATAAATATGTTTAACCATATAAACCTCCTAGAGAAAATATGGAGAACCTACATCATTGTTATTAACCACAATATCTGCATTTTGTTGCGGCTCATGTTCTTTTAAATATAGACTTGATGCAGCATGATACCTGTTAAGGAACATAGTCTCTGCACTTTCATAGCTTCCGAATGCAGTCGTCTCCCGCTTTGCTCCTCTTTTTCTAGCTATCTCAAAATCTGTTTGAACCATAATTTTATAGTCAAAAAATTGAACTAGCTCCTTTTTTAATAGGAATGTTCCATCAATAATAAAAATGGTATCGTCTTTTGCAAGTTGTTGTTCAGGGTTTACATAGTCATCTTTTTCTAAATCTAATGAAATTGTCTGATACTGACGATTTCCTGTTTCTCCTAAAGGAATTAGCAATTTTTCCTTAAATGCTTGATAATCGTGTGCATCTTCGTAATACCCGATTGCTGAATCCTTTCCTTGTCTATAACGAATCACTCTTGGATGATGAAAATTATCAATGCTTGTTCGTACTACTTCCTTTTTTCTTCGACGAAGCTCTTCAGCAAGTTCATTAGCAAGAGTCGTTTTCCCTGAAGCTGTTATTCCACTAATCGCTACTCTAATTGGATGGTGAAGTTGTAAATCTACAATATGATCTGCTAATTTTGAAACAAGTTCTCGTCTTAACATTTTTCATTAACCTCACAGATTATAAGTTTTTATTTTACGGTTATTATACCCCCTTTGCTAATTAGTTCCAATTCGTTCGACGCATCACCAATCTTACCCTTCTTTAATTTTTCCGTATTTTTTTCTTTCTGATAACCTTCTAAATTAATGCTTATATCGGATGATTCGCTGTTCGCTATAAGCTCTAATGATTTCGGTGCCTCTTTGTATGATATTGTAATATCCCCTGAAGCAGTCCCTACAAATAGTGCTTTTCCTTCGCTGATTTCTTTCATAAAAACTTCACCGCTAGTCGAAGTAATTTTCGTTTTTGGACTGTTGACTCTAGTCATATAGCTATCACCATTTGTAGCAGCTATTATTAATTCGTTTAAGGTACTGTCTACGATACTCAACTCACCATCTTTTGATGTGATTGTCCCTTTATCAGCCGATAGTCCCTTAATGGTTTTAGAGCCAGAATCCGTTGAAACCGATAGTTCTTCTGTTTCAATGTTGTTAATTTTGATATCTCCATAGCTGTTTTTTAATGCAATCTTATTCACAGCATTTTTAGGAACAGAAATGTGAATAGTACCCTTTTTTCCAAAGCTAAAATTTTTCATAACTCCTTCTTCAGTGTCTTGTTGAAGTACCTTTACTTTATTTCCGTCTTTCTTAATTTCAACAGGATTGTTTTCCGGATTTTCTTGTTGCTTACCTTCAACTTCAATTGTTATTTTTTTAGATTCTGTATTTTCTAATGCTATATTCCAAGACTCTATGTTTAGTTCTAGTTCTTCAATTTCCTTAACATCAAAGGATTGTTCTTCATTAATGCTTTTTTCTCCGTTTATGTTAAGAGTGAATAAAATTCCTCCTATCGCAATAACGAATATCAAAGCTATGATCGCTTTTTTCACTTTACATCCTCTTTTCTCATTTCAATTATGCCTCGAATCTATTCCAGTTTTTGCTGAAAGAAGATTATCAATTATGCCTCGGCATAATTGCGTTCGGAATCGGCTTTGTGCCTAGGCCTGCACGAGGGCCGACACGATGTCGGTCATTTCGGTAATGCCACAGGATGTGGCGTTTTTACCGATGCAGGTCAGTTAGCCGTTATCGCATGGATGCGATGATTTTAGGCTAACATCCCCTAAGAACTCCTTTCCAATTCCGTAACATCCGCCGGAGGCTTTGGGCCAACAAATGTTTTCTGTGCGAAAGCGAAGCGACAGCAACAACATGATGTTGGTCACTCAGTCGTTGCCACAGGACGTGGAGATTTTAGAATGAGTTCCTCTTATTCAGCGGGTGTTTGGACACCCGCTGAAAGAAGTTAAATTAAATCTACTTTGTCGACTTTATAATAGGACAGATAGCCGATAATAAGCCCTAATAGACACATTATTATTGGAACCATGATAAATTGAAATAAACTGGCAGATGTGTCCCCATTTGAAACTGTTGCATTAATAAGAAATCCAATTAAGACAGCTGATGTAATTGTTGATGCTGTGGATTTTTTTCGCATGCCGAAGTACAAAGGTATTAAGCTGACCCCAGCCATCATAAAAGCATTGATAAAGATAGACGGAATTGTGGCTACCATCTCTTGTATCTCAACAGGTGTTTCAAACAAACCCATCATAGGATTTGTAAAATATACAGCGATATTAACCATAAAGGTCGCAATAATAATGCTAAAGAAACAAAATCCGAATACTAGAGATAGCTTAGCAAGAATAATTTTTTTCCTTTTTAATGGATACGTAAATAATAATCGAACTGTTTTATTTTTATATTCATCTATAACTAAACTAGATAGAATTACACTCGAGAAAATGATAAAGACAATGCGAATTAAAATATTTGTTAAAGATATAAAATCTGTATAATCCAGAAACATCTGTTCATCCCCGGAACCAACAGCCATAAGTGCAACTGCCGCAAAAATTCCAACAATACAAATGATTACTCCTTTAAAATAACTAGATATACGATTCTTTTTCCATTCAAGTCTTAATAGTTTAAGCAATTTGATTCCCTCCGTTAATAAGATTTAGGAAATACTCTTCTAAATGTTGTTGCTGTTTTTCAATGCCATTAACAGCAATATTATTTAAAATAAGTTCTTTATTAATCTGTGATTGAGAAACGTTCTGTTCAAAAATTCGAATACAATATTGATTCGCAATTTCATATTTCCGAATACCTAACTTGTTCTCTAGCACATGAATTGCTTTTTTCACATCGTCTATTTTAATCTCCAGATACTCCATGTTCTCTTTTCGAATATCCTCCATCCTTACCTCTTTCAATAATTTCCCATGATGAAGGATGCCAATTGTATCTGCTATTGATTCAATTTCTGATACAATATGACTTGATATCAATATAGTGATTCCATGCTCTTCTTTTAAAAGCAATAAAAGCTCGCGTATATCTTTAATGCCTATAGGATCGAGACCATTAATCGGCTCATCAAGAATTAGAATTTCAGGTTTCGTGATAATTGCCCGCGCAATGCCTAACCTTTGCTTCATCCCAAGCGAAAATTCGTGTATTTTTTTATGTTCAACACCATTGAGCCCTACTATCTCTAGTGCCTCCTCAGCGGCCCCTTTTTCATAAACCCCAATATACTCACAGTGAAGCTCTAAATTTTCTTTAGCCGACAGTCTTTCGTAAAATTCCGGGTACTCGATAATACTGCCTATTTTGCTCAAGTATTGATATGAAGTAGTAGAAATGGATTGGTTCAATATTTTTATTTCACCTGAAGTCGGTTTTACTAAATTTAAAATCATCTTCATAATCGTCGTTTTTCCAGCCCCATTCGGACCTAAAAACCCATAGATTTCGCCTCTCTTAACGTTCATATCGACGTTCGAGACGGTTTCGACTCCTTTGAAGTTCTTACTTAATTGATGTATCTGAATAACGTTTTCCATGTTATTTACTCCTTATCATTTTGAATTCGTTACATTAAGCTTACTAAGTGAAAGTAAAATCAAAGTAAACTCGATGGAAAATGACAGTAATTTTTTCAGGAGAGTAAGGATATAAAGATCAGAAGCTGTTATGATGAAATTGAAATGAGGGATAAAATTGGAAACCGTTGAAAAAATCCTAATCGTAGATGACGAGATTGGTATATTAAAATTATTAGAAATTACGTTACGAAAAGAAAACTTTATACATATTGATACTGCCTCAGCGGGTAAAAGCACACTACAACTTGTAAAAGAAAATCAATACGATATTATTTTGCTTGATATTATGCTACCAGATATAAGTGGCTTTGAACTTTGCACAGAAATACGTAAGCATACAAACACCCCAATTATTTTTGTTAGTGCTCGCTCTACTGATTTTGATAAATTAACGGGATTGGGTATTGGCGGAGATGATTATATTACGAAACCTTTTAATCCGTTAGAGGTCGTCGCTCGAATAAAGGTCATCCTTCGACGTCAAAAAATGTATGAGCGTTCTCAGCAACAGCAGCATACAAAATTTGATTTCGGTTATTTTGCTCTTAATCCTGAATCTGCAACATTAATCGTTAACAATCAACTTGTCGAGTGTACAGCTAAAGAATTAGAGCTACTACATTTCTTTTGTAAAAATCCAAATCGTATTTTTACAACGTCACAGCTCTATGAATTCGTGTGGGGAAATGATGTATATGGCGAGGAGAAAACCGTAACGATTCATATTTCAAAGCTAAGGAAAAAACTTGGGGATGATACGCGTAAGCCTAAAATTATTGTGAATTTAAGGGGTATTGGCTATAAATTCATTCCACCAAAAGAGGATTCACAATGCGAATAAACACTCGATTTACGTTACATCTTGCAATGGGGATTATTCTGTGGATGCTTTTGAGTGGTATTTGTATTGTTATCGGGCTCGAGGGTATTCTTCCACTCATTAAAAAATCTGTTAGTGAAGAGTATGAGAGTTTAATCGTAGTATGGATTTTTGGGTTTAGTACTATTGTTTGTATTGCCGTATTTGGGTGGTATTTTGGAGGTCCTCTTGGATTTATCATGTCTTGGATTCATCAGCTATCACAAGAAAACTACACACAGCCTGCGGGACTTTCTAAAATCTATACCCGTAAAGGAAAGCTCCGTATGCGTTACATGTTATATCAAGAGGTACTTCAACATCTACAATCCTTATCAGAAAAATTAAAAGCTGCTGAAACAGAACGTGAAAAGGTTGAACAAGCAAAACAAGAATGGATTGCCGGTATTTCGCATGATTTAAAAACACCATTAACGTATATTACAGGCTACTCTACTCTATTATTAAACGAACAATACGATTGGTCTAAGGATGAAGCTCGTTCTTTTATTCAAGAAATTGCAGATAAAGGCAAGCATATGGAGGAACTTATTCAAGATTTAAGTCTTGTCATTCAGTTTAATAATACAGACGGTCAATTACCCTTGCATAAAACCAATCAGGATATCGTGGATTTTACAAAAAGAATCGTTGCTACTATCAGCAACAATCCACAGGCAAATGACTATATCTTGCACTTTAAAACTAATACAACTGTTATAAACATTGACTTTGATACGAAATTCATGCAACGCATATTTCAAAACATTCTTATGAATTCCATTATCCACAATCCATCTAACACAAATATTTATACACAGATTTTTGATAGAGTAGAGCATGTAGAAATCCACATTGTGGACAACGGTGTAGGGATGTCTCAACACATGATGGACAACATATTCCAACAATACTATCGTGGAACTACAACAGATTCTTCTTCTGAAGGTACTGGATTGGGAATGGCGATCGTTTATAAACTCGTTCAAGCTCATAAAGGCACTATCTCCGTACAGAGCGAACCTTCTAATGGAACAACGTTTATTATTACATTGCCTAAAAAATAATATGGGAATTGAACACTTTTGGATTTTGCCTGAGCTGTCGGTTGTTGGACTTGACAGTTCTTCGGCGGATTCGATCACTTTTGGGGCTACCCGATTACTTCTTCAGTGAACCCGATCAATTTGATGGCCCATCGGAATCATTCATGAAATTATATGGTTTGACATATATTTAAGCATCATAAATCGGTTCATAAGGAGGATTTCATGCAATCTGAAAAATTGCGACTAAGAAAGATTCAACATCTTGCTCATGAAATTACTGATGAAATGCATAAAGGTGAAGAACTTACACGCTTAGAAACATTGATTCCTGTTATTGATAATTTATCTCGTGCAATTGGTGATTTAACAGATTCCTATGGAAAATATTCATTAGATTATGTAGAAGAAAAAGTGAAAAATGCTCATGCGCTTTTGTTTAACAAAGAAAAAGTGAATGTCTATTTATAAAGATATAGGAAAAGGGTAACCGTATAGATGGTTACCCTTAAAACATTTAATGTGTTTCAGGATTAAATGTTTTGCAATCTGTTTCTTCACTATTAGATGCCTGCTGTCCCTTTTGACTTACAACATAAATTTTTTCTGCACCACATCTGTTTCCAGAGTTCCAAAATGTACAGTTATTGACTTCACAAAGAATCTCTTGTGCCATCGTTTCCACACCTCCTCTTTTGTTATCATTAACAAAATTGAGGTATTTTAATACTTATTTATAGAAGGTGTAATAAACGGAAATATACATCATCTAAACGATTTCATAGTGTTGAAAAACAAAATGGTCAAAGAAATCTGTGTGAATGTTGTGGCTCTCTAAATGAGAGTGATTTCCGTTCCAGGCTACTCGCTTTCCTGTGGGCGAGCGTCGAGCCGCTTCCTCCGCTACGTTGCTGTCGCTACGTTAGCACTACGCTTTCGCACGGAAAACATTCGCTCCGTGCAGGGTCTCGCCTGTCTCGCTTTCCCACGGGAGTCGAGTAGCCTTCCACTCCAATCAACAATAATAGAACTTTTATAAATTTTACGCATTTCAAAAGTGAACGCTATGACAGCTCACTCTATTTGAACAGAATAGATTTACAACAGTGATGCAATTGTATCTCTTGTTGTTGCTATTATATCTTCGAATATAAAAGCAATTATTGCTGTCGCTTTGCACAGACAATCCATTGTTGCTGAAGTATTGTTTTATTACTATAAATTAGAGTGACATCTAAATAAATACATGCTAAGTAGTGGTTGATTGGAGTGGAGATTGGGCGACTCCTTGGGGATTAGCGTCACAGATGAGACCCTGGAGCGAGCACCGCGAGTGAAGCGGCTCATCGGACGCCCCCAGGAAAGCGCCCAGTCGGAATGGAAATCAACTACTCGTTGTGCCGTAAGAGTCATTCTTTAATTTCATTGTCACAATAGTTTTCCTCCACGTTATTCAATAACCTTTGTTGGTGTTGCCTCTTGCACAATTATAATGCCATCATATGCCTTAGCAGGTGTCATATCAATTGTATAAAGCATCTTCATAAACTTATACCAAACACTAAAGTCATCTCCGATATTACCCATTCTTTGTTTTTTTGCTAAGATATCAGCTAAATCCTTAGATTCATTAGCTTTTTTAAAGTCTACATAGAATATATTTTCCTTCACTTCGCTGAAAGCATCTATTAATGCATTATGGTGCTTAACTGTATACTCTTTTCTTACGCCAGACCCATTTTGTGCCTGAAACGTATTGTTAACAAAGTCAGTCCCAATAGCAAAGTATGCATCTTTATACACTTCGTCTAAGTATTGGCCCATAGATTTGTACCCTGCTAGATTCGCTGAAGTTTTCTCTATATGTCCATTATGAGCAGACATCAGTACTTTATCATGACCTTGAGCCGCTTCAAAATCAACGATCCATTGTAAGTTTTTCGCTAAATATTCATCACGAAGATTCGCATAATTACCATCACTTAAAAATAATTGTGTTCGCTGCTTCATAATTTGCGCATATTGAGCAGCAAGTAAATAAGCTTCTTTCGACGATTGCTTTTCATAAGAACCTTTATTTGTTTGCAAATCCTTTATGATTGCATCCATATTTTTGTCAAGTTCCTCTAGCTGACTACTAGATAAATCTCTCATTGTTTTATTCGTCGCATCTTTTAGCTGTGCCTTATATTTCTTAGCACCTTCACTATTGACCACTTCGTAATAGTCTAGTAACCCTTTTTTACTATAATCATAGCGTTGCATATCGTTCCCGTAAAAATAAATTTTATCTTTCTCATTGGCAGTCATGTTGTAATCATGCATCCACTGAACAAACTCAATCATTTGCTCTGTTTTATAGATACCATAATCCAAAGCTTTTACCGCTTCCTCAGCTGTGCCAGTACCATTTAAAATAAACTGATTAATTTGCTGAGCACCACCAAAATCACCTTCTAACACAAAAACACGAACATTTTCATTTTTTATTAGAGCTTGAAATACATCCTTCTTTAAAGTTTGGAATTCAACGTTACCATGTGTTGCTTCTCCAAAACCAATTACTTTCACGTCATTTGGAATATCAATATTTTCAACCGCGGATGTATATTTTGAAGCATCCTTAACAGCCTCTACCTTTCCCCATCCCGCTAAAACAAACACAAGAAATATTGTTGAAATTAACAAAAAACTCCTTTTAACAAGTACCATTTAAAAAAACCTCCCTTTATTTATTAAAAAGTTATTCCACGTCAGCAGAATGAAATAAATCCCACACTTTATACAGCTTTTCGTTGGAAATATAAATATCCTCCGAGGAAAAACAGTAAGAATCCTCCGCCTACAACTGTTAGTAATTGATCCCAAGGTACGAAGAATACATCATCCGTATTGTCGACTATATACATCATTGAGAATGGTTGAGCCCATGGATAGTAGGGTCCGATAGTTTTTGAATTGATTGCTAATATAGAAGGTAAAGTAAAAATTACATTAACTGCAAATGGGGCAGCAAAGCTTTTAAACATGACAGACATCCACAACTGCAAAGCCACTAATGGCAATGTCGCTACCCATCCTCCGATAATGCTCTTCCAAACAATCTCCATCGGGAAAGGATCTGTATAGCCCTTTATCATGCCTACAGCAAATATAGAACATAAATACAATAACTGCATCCCCAACACAAGAAGCATAATTAATACATACTTAGCTACAAATACTTTTCCTCTTGTCACCGGTAAAGCTAAAAGCTGTTTCCAACCTCCAGATTGATGCTCATATCTACAAATAAGACTTGCTAATACCCCTGCAATTAAAGGTAGAAACAATAATGCATATGTTAAATTCATTGAAAACAAAGAAATGTACCACGGATTCACATCAAGACCTTGCGTATTAGATTCTAAATTTGATGTTAATCCGATAAAAAGTCCGATTATCGGCCCTGCTAAAATGATTGGCACCATTTTAGATTTTCGCAGTTTAAACCATTCAGCGCTCAGTATAGACCACATTTACTTTACATCCCTTCTAGCGAAATCTATCATTCCGATAATATACAGCAAAATACCGATGCTGATTCCAAGCATGACATTTATAACGGGCTCATCCCATTGATTCATTAAAGATGGCCATTTCCAGATCATCCAATCAGGCAATACAAAGGAGGAATACGCAAAAATCACGCCGAAAATACCTACTGTAATTGGGATCCCCTGATTATGACAAACGCTTGCAATCCAAAGCTGAAGTGCTAATATTGGCAACGCTGCAAAAAATGGATAATAAGCAAATTTAGCAATTTCCATATATGGTGTGCTATCGCCCAAATCTAAAAAGATTCCGTAAGCCAGTGTCATTAACATTAATATCGTGGAAGACAAGAACAGTAAAATCGCTAGAACAGTGAACTTTGATAAATACACCGTTAATTTAGACACCGGTAGTGCAATTAATTGCTTCCACGCGTTCGTTTCATTTTCAATGCTCGCTATAAATGAAGTTAAAATAGCAATCCCTAAAACGATAGCAAGTGGTGTAAATGAATGAACATTTAATAAATAGTAGCCCCAATCGTCCTCGCTTTGCTCTAACAAATAGTCCTTCCTTACACCGTAATTTACCATTTGTAGAGCAACAACACCTATTGGTCCTAAAGCTGTTAAAAACCATAATCCTTTGCGTTTAATTTTCAAAAAGTCAGAGGTTAACAGTTTTCCTATCATAGCGCTTGCTCTCCTGTTGTCATTTGAAGGAAAATCTCCTCTAATGATCGCTTCTCTTCCTCTACTCGGTAAACCGAAATGCCTTCTTGTACAAGGATTTGTACAATGTGTGCTACCTTGTCATCTGAACATTCATCAAATAAAATGAGGTCATCCTTATGTTCTGCCTTAATGCCATTTGCTACTAATGAACGCCAACCCTTTTCACCGTCACTCACTTTAATGACTACCTTTGGCTGGGCAAATCTACGCATTGCTTCAATTGAATCTTGGAAAATCATTTTCCCCTTTGTCACAATTCCTACTTGCGTAGCCATTTGATCAATTTCAGATAATAGATGGCTTGAAATAATAATCGTCATTCCATACTCTGAAGGCAATCGTTTAATCAAATTACGAATTTCGATAATACCAGATGGATCAAGACCATTCGTTGGTTCATCTAAAATAAGTAATTCAGGATTATGTAACAACGATGCAGCTATACCTAAACGCTGCTTCATCCCAAGAGAAAAGCCCTTTACTTTTTTATCTGCGGCATCCTTCAAACGAACAATTTCTAACACTTCATCGATACGGGATTTCGGTACACCTAAAATTTTTCTTAACGCTTCTAAATTTTCATAGGCGGTTAAATGTGGATAATAGGAAGGGTTCTCTACTAATGAACCAACCTTTGCTAAAATATTAATTCGTTCCTTCGTTAAATCTTTTTGGAAGATTTTAACGGTCCCGGAAGATGGCTTCATTAGACCAAGAAGCATACGAATCGTCGTCGTTTTTCCCGCTCCATTCGGTCCTAAAAATCCATATATTTCACCTTTACGTATTTGTAAATTTATATTTGATACAGCTTGCTCTTTAGCAAAGCTCTTTGATAAGTTTTCTGTTTGTACGATATATTCCATTGTCCTCACCTCTGTAATTATCATAAGTAATGAAGGTTAAAAACAGGTAAGGTCCAAGGTTAAATTTTGTTTAAAAAAAGGCACTTTATCATAACGTGGGTTGATTTCCCACGGAGTCTGTATGGAGTATGAATCAAAACCATAAGCTTTGCTGACATACTATTTAGACAATCACTCTAAGTACGAAAATGAAGCATGCCTTAACATGCTTCACGAATTATTCTACTTGTAATGTTTAATTTTAATCTTGGTGCCAGATTCGCTTGACTCAATATCCCAATCTAAATTCATGCCCTTCACCATAATATCGACTATAGATAAGCCGATACCAGCGCCTTTAGCATCGGATTCATTTTTCATTCCGTTTCCGTGATCCTTTATGATAAATGCATCATATTGCTCCGTTGATTCGGTTTCTACGCCAATATATTTCCCGCTACTCGCATGACGTAATATATTTTGAAATAAATTATCAAATACTCGCCCAAGCCATATCGGATCCACTTGCCATTCATTTTTCTCAAATGACTGTAGTTCAATATCGATTTCAAAGCCTTCCTTTTCAAACACTGAATACCATGTAGTCATTTGCTCACGTACAAAACGTATAACGTTGATTTCTTTCGCCTCAAATTTATATTTACTAGCCATCAGCAATGTATAGGACATTAAATTTTCTATTAAAGCGTCAACACTAACAATCGATGTTTCCATTGCCTTAATCGCTTGTTTTCCATCCTCTGATAACGCCTCTTTACTAATTGAATAGGATTGCGCTCGTATTTTCGTTAATGGTGTTCGTAAATCATGTGATAAATTAGCAATCAATTCACGTCTTAGCTGTTCTTCCTTTTGCTCACGATCCTTACTTTCCCTAAGCTCGCACACCATACGATTAAAGCTATGTTCGAGCTGACCTATTTCGTCTTTCTTCTTGACCTTCGTTTCAATAGGTAAGCCATCTACATCACGAATTTCCATTGCTTCCTGTAGGTGCAATAGTCGTTTCCGAATCCCTCTGAAAAATAAAAAGGAGACTATAATGACAAATAAAATAATCGCAAAAACACCGAAAAATACAAAGGCCCCATATTTTTCATAAACACTCCTAATTGGTGGATTAAACACTTCTTTAGGAATTTCCAAAACGATAAATCCATTCGATTCATCTTCACCTAGAAAAGCAATGACAGTAAATGGATCTCCACCATAATGTTCTTTTATAAACTTTGTTGTAAATGCCGGTGTCCATTTTAATGGCAGTTGCTCAGCCACATTCAATGTTGTAAGCAATGTACCATCCTCACTTACCCAAAACATTGATGCTTTAGAGTATTGTTTCTTCCAACTTTCAAAATGTTGAACAATTGCTTCCTCTGTCATGTTTTTTATACTTTTAGCTTCTGCATGCCATTTTCCCTCTACTTTACTCTCAATCTCAGCTCCCTTCGAAAGACCATCTTCTCCATTTTTGGCAATCCCTAAAACAAAAAGGGGAATGACGAGATAGGCTATTTGAACAATAGAAATAGCGAGCAGAATGATAAACATATACTTAGCTAGTAAGGATCGAAAAAATTTCATTGCTTCACCCTATATCCAATACCACGAATGGTTTCAATAATTGTTGGCTTGGCTGGATTTACTTCTATTTTTTCTCTTAAGTACCGAATATGCACCATTAATGTTTTATCGCCTTCTATGTAACTTTCACCCCAGACACCTTCATAAAGCTGTTCCTTCGTTAAAATTTGATTTAAATGGCGAATAAAATACTGTAATAGATAGAATTGCTTACCGGTTAATTGAATTTCTTCATCAGTTTCCTTGTTGATAATCCGCATATCTTTCGTATAAATTTTTAAATGCTGAAGTTCTAATACATCATCATTCTTTTGATATCTTCTTAGTAAAACCTCCACACGGGCTATAAGTTCATCTGGGTGGAATGGCTTCGTTAAATAATCGTCTGCGAAGTTAAGGCCCTCTATTTTATCCTCTACAGCAGTTCTTGCTGACAGCATTAAAATCGGGATTTCTTTATTTTCCCGCTTAATTCTTTTGCCAATTGAAAAGCCATCTAAGCCTGGCAGCATCACATCCAATATAGCGATATCCTTACAAGCTATGTGCTGATCGACCTCTTCCCCAGATTCAAGCCATGTAACCTCATATCCTCTTTCCGTTAAATCCTTTGTCACCCATTGACCAATCTCTTTTTCGTCTTCTATGTACAATATGCTATACAAAATGGTAATCCTCCCAATCTACAACTAAATTTTAGAAATAAATGTTATTCGAAGCATATTCGTATTATACGATTTCATAGATTTGTACTCAATCGTTGTCTGTAAAGTGAGAGATTCATTTAATAAATCACATCTAAAGCTCGGTATGTCGATAAAATTAGAAAGTTGAGCGATAAACTTTAAAAGTTGGGTGATAAAACTAGAAAGTTAGGCGATAAACTTTAAAAGTTGGGTAATAAAACTAAAAAGTTGGGCGATAACTTTAAAATTTCATCGATAAAACAGGCTAACTATAAAAAGACGTATTTGGTCCCCCAAATACGTCTTTCTTTCTTTTAATCAGTAATTATCAACATATCATGATCATCAAACTGCCACATGTCCCCATAAGCAACTTCCCAATAGTAGCCGTTTGGGTCTTGGAAATAGCCACTATAGCCACCCCAGAATACCGTTTCGGGTTCTTTGACGATTTTCGCCCCGGCATTTTTAGCTAAATCAAACACTTGATCAACTTCTTCTTTCGACTTTCCATTATAAGCAAGCGTAATCCCGTTAAAGCCATTGCCCATAGCCGGTGGATTTGCTTCGTTAATATCTTTTACTAAACGGTCAATCGGAAACAGTGAGATTTTTGTCCCTCCATTATTAAAGAAAATAACATCTGGGTTTGTTTCCTCACCATAAACAATCACTTCAAACCCCAGACCCTCTCTATAAAATCTAAGAGACTCGATCATATCTTTTACACCCAACGTTATTAAATTCAAACGATTCATCTATCCATCTCCTTTATATCAATTTCGCCTTGGCGTAATTGCGTCCGGATTTTAAATTGTGCCTAGGCCTGCACGATGCAGGTCAGTTAGCCGTTTTCGCAGGATGCGAAGGTTTTAGGCTAACATCCTTGTATTCATTCCTTTTAAAATCCGTGACATCCGCCGGAGGCTTTATCTTCATTCAGTAGGTATTTGGAACAACCATTGAATAGGATCCTCATCTTCTGTAGCTGAAGATACAAAAACATTTATTGCTGAATGAAGATAAAAGCCTCCCTTACTTATTCTATTTCAAGCATTGAATCCCCTTCCACCTTCTGTAAACCATTCATGTTGCTTCTGTCCATATACTTTTTGTATAAGCCATTTTTAATCCGCATCGCTCCATATTATTTTGGCTTATAGATGCAAATTTGGCGTGGCCTATCATTAAACTACAATTTTGTTTCAAAGCTTTATTGATACGAAACTGTATGAATGCTTGGTGAATCCCTTGATTACGGGCAGTTGGTTTCACGGCAGATGCAGCTAAAATGGCTGTCCCATTATTTACATACAAAGAGCCGACACCAACATCCTCATTATGAAGAGAAGCGATATAAAATGACCAACCAGGCTTGTCATGCAACACTTGATTATTTGTCGCAACACTTTGTGCTAAAAATGCTGGCATACCAAAACCTTCAGCATAGATATTCCCGTAACAATCAAATTCGTCTTCCTTGATTTGTCTTATTTTAATGGGCGAATCCTTTGTTTTCCCCATCGTCTCTTCATTTAGCTCACAATATAATGTTGCATGAAAATCACTCTGGAAAAGACCAGCATTATGTAATTTTTGTAGCGAAGTAGCGTTTACATATTGAGGGGCTAAATCAAAGCGAGCTGGTATTTCTCTTGCTCTATAAAAGCTAAGGATTTTATCTATAGTATTCTCCGAACCCAAGCTATCACCCTTTACCACATTATAAGAGGGACCGGGGATATTTTTAATAGAGAAAGCATAGGCACCATCAAATTGACCAACCTCTACTCCCAAAGCATTGTTCTGAATTTCCTTAATTGCATTCAGCCTCGACTCAAACATCTTGACTTCCGTCATTTCAAAGTGATCTACCAAGTTTTTCGTTATTACCACTCCTTATTCACCCACCCCGTAAGATTTACTTTTCTACCACTAATTGTAACCTACACAAAGGGCCGAACTACGTAAACTAATAAAAATTTCTTCCTGTGAACCATTGATATCTCACAAAAGTAACCTCTACGTTTCTATGAAACTAAAAAGTGCGTACTTTTTTTTGCAATGGCATGAAAGCATAATAAGAAAGCAACAAAGCGCTAGCAAAAATTGGAGGACAGAAAAATGAATAATCATTTACAAGATACAATCACATTAAATAATGGCTTACAAATGCCAGGAATGGGTTTAGGCGTATTTCAAGTAGAGAATGATGCTACAGCAGAAATAGTGAAAAATGCGATCGAGGTCGGTTACCGTAGCATCGATACTGCAGCCATTTATGGCAATGAAGCGGGGGTTGGTGAAGGTATTAGACAAGCACTAGCATCTACTTATTTACAACGTGAGGATTTATTTATTACATCCAAAGTATGGAACGATGGCTTGAGCTATGAAGAGACAATCGCAGCATACGAGGACAGCTTAGAAAAATTAGGGCTAGATTATTTAGACCTCTACCTTATTCATTGGCCAGGTAAAAATAAATATAAAGAAGCTTGGAAGGCACTCGAAGATTTATACGAACAAGGGAAAATTAAAGCTATTGGGGTATGTAATTTCCATGTGTCGCACTTACAGGATCTTCTTAAAACAGCTCGTATCACACCGGTTATTAACCAAGTGGAATTCCATCCACGATTACAACAAACTGAGCTACGTTCATTTTGCGAAGAGCACAATATACAAATGGAAGCTTGGGCACCATTAATGCAAGGTGGACTTCTTGATCATGAAACTATTTCAACAATAGCTGAAAAATACGGAAAATCAAATGCTCAAGTGATCTTACGTTGGGATATTCAAAACGGTATCATCACAATTCCAAAGTCTGTGCGTAAAGAACGTATGATTCAAAACGCTAATATTTTTGATTTCACCCTAACTGATGAGGAGATGGCGATTATTAACGCTATGAATCTAGAACAACGTGTTGGGCCAAATCCAGATGACTTTGACTTTGCTCTGTAAACGTAAAAGAGACTGTCTAATCTCCTTCTCTTAGACAGTCTCTTTCCAATCTATTTAAGATGTATGCTTAATCGCGATATCTTCATCACGTTGCATTATCAGTACATCTTCACCTTTATCTTGTAGCATTTCGATATGTTTTTCACCCCAAGTGCAAAGGACGTTCAGCACAGGGTCCATCTCTTGACCATAAGGTGTTAGCGAATATTCAACTTTCGGCGGTACTTGATTGAAAACCTTGCGATTAATTAATCCAGACTGCTCTAATTCACGCAATTGGCTTGTTAGCATTTTTTGTGAAATACCTGGAATCAATCGGCGAAATTCATTCGTACGAATCTGACCATGGTGGGTTAGATGACAAAGAATGACCGGTTTCCATTTACCTCCGATTACTTCTAGAGTGGCTTCGACACCAATATTATAAACTTTTTTCATTGTAAACCCCCTGAAATATTCAAAAGTAACTAAAAGTACCCTACACAACTTTTAGGCATGTATGAATATTACTATACACTATACAAAAAATCAAAGGAGATATTAATAGAATGAAAGATACAAAAATGCCGAATGCTAAACTAATATTACTCGCACTTGCAATCAGTGCATTTGGTATCGGCTCTACAGAATTTATAAGCGTTGGACTTCTTCCATTAATTACAGAAGATTTTGGTATAACGTTAAGTACTGCGGGTTTAACCGTATCCATATATGCACTAGGTGTAACTATTGGTGCACCGCTTTTAACAGCCTTAACATCGCGCCTTAGTCGCAAAAATGTGTTACTACTCGTCATGGTACTTTTTATTATCGGGAATTTACTTGCAGCTCTAGCACCCTCATTCTCATTACTACTTGCCGGCCGTGTTATTTCAGCATTAGCACATGGCGTGTTTATGTCTATTGCCTCTGTTATCGCTGCAGATGTTGTGGCACCTAATAAACGAGCAAGTGCAATAGCTTTTATGTTTACAGGGCTAACATTAGCAACTGTCACTGGTGTCCCGCTAGGAACTTTTATTGGACAAGTATCTGACTGGCGAATGTCGTTCATTTTCATTGTGATAATAGGTATTATCGGATTAATTAGTAATGCCCTGCTTGTTCCTAGTCAGTTATCTAAAGGCAATCCAATATCAATTCGCGATATCGGAAAAGTATTAGGGAATATACGAATGCTATTAATTCTCTTCATTACTGCGATTGGATACGGTGGAGCATTCATAGTATACACCTATGTTTCCCCTATCTTAGAGCAGTATATGGGCTACTCACCGAAAGCAATTGTCGTGATCTTAATTGGATACGGTATTTGTGTTGCAATCGGTAATACATTAGGTGGTCATTTTGCGAATAATAACCCTTTACGTTCTATCTTTATTATCTTTATAGGCTTAGCATTATCATTACTCGGCATCGGCTTCTTTTTGGAATCATCGTTTATTGGATTAATGATGGTCTTTATGATGGGGCTATTTATGTTTATGAATGTACCAGGATTACAGCTTTATGCCGTTCAGCTTTCAGAAAAGTATATACCATCAGCTATTTCAATGGCTTCAGCATTAAACATTTCGGCTTTTAACATTGGCATTTTTCTAGGTTCATACATCGGGGGATTCATCATTCGCCACCAATCATTAGCTCATACACCTATATACGGATTCGCCTTGGTGATGATTGCGGCAGCTACTACATTACTATGGTTAATCTTTGATAAAAACAAATAATAGATCCAGAATAAAAAATAAAAGGAAGCCTTAACCAATAAATAAGGCTTCCTTTTTGTGTTTATCATATTCCACTTTTGCTCAATCTCTTCAAAGCATCGATCATTAACACCGAAAGTCTTTGTTGTACATAAGATAATGTATCAGCTATAGGATAGGAGGAGTTTAGTTGTATTACAATCCTTATCCGTATTTTGTCTATCCTCATTATTATCCAACATGGGTAATGGCAAATCAACCAACTACTCAACAACCTTCTAGACATCTAGCAATGCCAGACCCAACGAATAGAAGTCCATTTCCATCCATCAATACAGTGAAATTAAAGACTTCTGCGAAACGGATTAAGGTTATTATGCAGCAAGCACAATTACTTACAGATAAAATTGATGAATCAGAGCAATTTGCACATGATCTTATGAACGCAGCACAACAATCAAATAAAACAGAAGTAGAAAAATTAATTGCGTCAACAGGCGTTACCGTAAAATTCGAAACAAACTATACACCAGATGGATTTCGTATAACATTTACTGAAAGCGGCTGTTGTAAGCTAACATTAATTTTTGGTTGGTGAAGAGTTGGCCCTTTGAAGAGGGCCTCTTTTAGATTTATTGAATATTGAACTCTAAACCTCATTTAATTTAGATCTTGTTTAAAAGAATAGTAGGTAGCGATTATAAGTGTGCTAAATACAATAATAAAATTGATTGTCATATCAAAGACAGCAGAAAAAATTGTCCCAATACTTGACCCTAAGAAAAGAAGAAATGTGTAGGAAGCCATCCCATAAGAAAGATTGTTTTTTATTTGTTTTCCAACCTCTTGAATAAGCAATGGTAGCGTAGATGAAACCGAGAATGATATACACAAAATAGCGATATATAAACAATATATTTTGCTTGATAACATTAACAGAGAAAATCCACCTAAATTTATAATTAAAAATACAATTATTAATTTCTTACCAATTCTATTTAGAATAGGTGCAAGTAGAGGAGAAATTAAAATGCCTATTAAGCTGACAAACTGAATTGTAGTTGGTGAGATAGAGATATTCTGTTTTGTAGAGAGGTTTTGGATTATTTGAAGTAACATGACAAAATAAAAAAATTGTATAATGATCATGCCAAACAACCAACGATATTTAGGATTCAGTAATACTCTATACACTTGCCTATATTCTTGGCCTATTTTCAACCGTTCATGCTGTTCTATATCTTTAGGTAGTAAATAGCCATACATAATAGTAAGCCCTGCGATGATTATGCTTACTAGTAGAAACAATTCTGATACTGTTACAAATTTAATGGTTAGTCGAGATAATAATTGACTTACTATAGGGCTAGCAGTAAGGGCTGTACTTAATATTATCATCTTTTTGTTATTAAATAATTCTAGACCATAGTGTAATGCGATAGGAGTAAAAGTCGCACTACTAAGTCCTTGCAAACCTCTTAATAAACAAAATATAGCGTAATTATGAACTAAACCAACGCACGCAGTAAAACACGCTGTAAATAGTAATCCTAAAATTAAAACTTTTCGTTTCCCATATTTTTTAACAACTACTGTCCATGCTAGGAAACCACAAGCATAGCAAAAGGAGAAGATACTTGTACTTAGAAAAACAAAACTGTGCTCTATATGAAATTCAGCTTGTAACTGAGCTGACATAGGCAGTAGTACAAAGTTCTGTGAAACGATTAATATTCCCGTTACAGCAAATAATAGTAAAACAACATTTGAATACCATGGATTAAGTATTTTTCTTGGTGAAATTCCATCCTGGTAATTACTCATTCCTCCATAATAAATCCTTTCCTCCAGGATGGGAATCGTAAATGTAATCCAGCTTCTTTCGCTTTCTGATTGAACGCTCCTCTTTCCCACTGATCTTTCCCATCAATATATTTCGGCGGTGATGCTTTTAGCTGTTCCGCATAATATCTACCCCATACACTGTTTTTAACAGGTTCATCATCCGCTATATTGTAAATTCCTGGTTCCCAGTCAATAGCCTCTATTGTTGCTTTTACTGCATCCTCAATATGGATAAACGATGTTATGCCATCATTTACTACCATTTCTCCTCTGAGATATTGTTGTGCAATTAAGCCTTGTGAATCATACCAAGTACCTGGTCCGTAAAGTGAACCGTACCTTAAAATAACAGAGTCTGGGATTTCTTGAATAGCACTCTCCAATGCTACTATTCCGTCTATTGTAATCTTCCTTCTGCCTATTGCATTTACGTCTAAAGGGGTTTCTTCAATGGCAATTGTGTCGCCCGGTTCATATGCCCATGCAATACTTTGGGCAATAAGTCGTTTACTATTTGTCTTTTTCGCAGCTTCAACTAAATGGCGAGTTCCAATTGCCCTCACTTTAGCATTGTCCTCTACTCGTCCGTGCTGAAGCGCCGTGACCTGATGGATAATAATGTTTGGTTGAAAATCCTGTATAATTGCCTCAACTTGCTCCTTTTCAAGTATATTTCCAACGTATGCCGTAGCGCCTAATGCTTGTAATACTTCAATTTTAGAATCACTTGTTGTCATTCCTCCAACTATATAGCCTTTTTCAACTAAAGCTGCTATAAGACTTTTTCCAATTACACCAGTTGCGCCTGTTACAAAAATTTTCATATTTACCCCATTCCTTTCTTCATTCTTTAACCAACATCATTGTATGGTTGTTCGTTATTCTATACAATGACAATAAAACAAATCTGTACCGGTAAAGGGGTATATAAATGCTGAAATATCAACAAATTGTTGCAGATATACTTTATGAAATTGAGCAAGGAACTTTAATAGAAGGGGCAAAATTGCCTTCTATTCGTGAATTAAAAAACCGTTACGATTGCAGTTCAGAAACTGTCCTAAAGGCATTAAGCGTATTAAAATACCAGCACCTAATTTTCTCCATTCCAAAGAGTGGATTTTATGTATTGTCTACATCAAATTATCAAAGCACTGAGGTAACGAATATTATTGACTTTGCCACAGCTACCCCAGAAAAAACAATGTTCCCTTACACAGAATTTCAACATTGCTTAAATCAAGCAATTGAAATTCAACAAGGTGGGCTTTTCTCTTATGGGATGACAGTACACGGGTTAGAGTCATTGATTTTAGAGGTAAAGAAGTTACTTGAGCAATATCAGGTGTTTGCTAATAAAGAAAATATTGTGATTACAACTGGCACTCAGCAAGCACTTTATATATTGACATCAATTCCTTTTCCAAATGAAGGAGATACAATTCTAGTCGAGCAGCCAACATACCACCTCTTTAATCGCTTACTTGAAACGACTGACGTCAAATGTATTGGAATAAAAAGAGATGCAAATGGTATTAACCTGCAGCAACTAGAAAATAATTTTGCTGAAAATCGTATAAAGTTTTTCTATACTATGCCAAGGTTCCATAATCCGTTAGGGACTTCTTTTAGTAAGAAGGAAAAATTAAATATAATAGCTTTAGCAAAGAAATATAATGTCTATATTGTTGAAGATGATTATTTAGCCGATTTTGATCTAAATACAAAAGCCGACCCCATGTTTGCGTATGATGTAAGTAACCGTGTTATTTATCTAAAAAGCTTTTCTAAAATTATCTTTCCAGGATTACGAGTTGGGATTACTGTACTTCCTGATCCAATTTTAAATAATTTTATAGCTTTAAAAAGAGTAATTGATTACGATACAAGCCTGATAACACAAGGGGCCTTGGAGCTATACTTAAAGAGTGGAATGTTTCATTCTCACAGTAGGATGCTTTCACAAAAGTCTGCAAAAAAATCAGCTATTTTACATGAAGAGGTTCAAAAATTAGCCGGTTCTTCAAATATCGACTATACACGTCCAAGCTCACTTGATACTAAACTACACATGGTAATTCCTCAAAAATTACATGTAAATACTTTAATCCAACGTTTACTTGTTGAAAATGTGCATTTGAAAGCTATTGACGACAATTATTTAAAAAGTTTTCACAAAGAAAATGTACTCAAAATAGATGTAAGGAATACAAATCAAGCTCTTATTCCACTAGGTGTACAAAAAATATTTAAAGCAATGATTTTATAGAGAGGCTCTGGAATATTAAATTTTTAACCTTGTATCCCTATTGAACTTGTAAACTATAAACAAATATACTAAAGTGTGTGTAAACTTTATTTCTGAAAATTCTTATATCGCATTTTCTTATCAAGAGAGATGGAGGGATTGGCCCTATGAAGTCTCAGCAACCAGCCTATAGGTATGGTGCTAATTCCAAATGGCATAATTTAGCCTTGAAGATGAGAAGACTTACTGCAGTTGCTTTGCACAAGAGTCTTCTTCTACAAGGAGGACTCTTTTTTATTTGCTATTTAACGCGAATGATACGCAAAGAATAGCACCCAAAATATGAATAGAAAGCAGGGAAATATTATGGCAAACGAACTTTTACAAGCAATTAAATTATTGAAATCAAAAGAATGGGTCGATTTAACGCATACATTTGGTCCAAGTTCTCCACACTTCTTTATGTTTGATGATGCAAAATTTGAAACATTATTTTCCCATGATGATGGCTTCTTTGCACAGCAATTTACTTTCCCTGGGCAATACGGAACACATATCGACCCACCTATCCATTTCGTGCGAGAAACACGCTATTTAGAGGAATTGGAACTAAAAGAACTAGTGCTACCACTAATCGTTATTGATAAATCGAAGGATGCCGAAATTAATAACGATTACACATTAAGTGTTCAAGATATTCTTAACTTTGAAGTTGAATATGGAGAAATTGAAGCCGGTACCTTTGTTGCGCTGCGTACTGATTGGAGTAAACGATGGCCAGATAAAGAGTCTTTCAGCAACAAAGATGCTGAAGGCAATAATCATATTCCTGGCTGGGGATTAGAAGCGTTGCAATTTTTATTCAACGAACGAAAAGTAAGTGCTATTGGCCACGAAACTTTTGATACGGATTCAGCAGCAGATTTTCGTAAAAACGGAAAGTTAGACGGAGAATATTTTGTACTAGAGCAAGATACTTACCAAATCGAGCTTATGACCAATTTAGATAAGCTACCTCCAAAAGGCGCCGTTATATTCAATATTGTGCCAAAGCCTGAAAAAGCATCTGGATTCCCTGTCCGTTCATTTGCTATATTGCCTTAATATAGCAATAGGTCCGATTTGAAATGTAGACAAACACCACTTTGTTTTGCACAGAGCTGTATGGTAATTTAATCGACAGACTTTGCCATTTAGCATTTTATGAAGAGCATCTAATCTTGTTTTACTCGAGAAGTCTATGTGGTGAGGCTTGCCTTGTATAGTATTTTAACCATAGCTATAATACTATTTTGTTTCGCTTGTCGACTCATTCTATGATGAGGAACTGTTGATTTTCGCGGAGAGTGGCGACTCCTGCGGGATGAGCTTGCGCTGAAAGCCCCGCAGGAACGGAGTGACGAGGAGATTGAAGCCAAGCCCGCGGAAAGCGCCAGCTCGGAGTGAAAATCAACCTTTGTTTTTTGATACACTTTATTTAAATTATTCTCGACAAGTTAAGGTCTGATTCAATAAATATTGAATCAGACCTTCCATAAATTTATTTTATTTAGGTGAATTCTTTCTTTTGAAAATAAAATAAACGATCAACATAATTATTATGAACAATACTATAAGATAAATACTGTAGCGGGATAAATATACCCCAACATAATGCCATTTCTCTCCAAGCACCGTTCCTAAGGTAATAAAAGTAAATGTCCATATAGTTGCTCCCGCATAAGCAAAGAAAGCGAATTTTTTATAAGGGTAATTATTAATAGCCGCAATATATGCAGTAAGATGACGCACACCAGGAATAAAAAACCCTATTAATAATAATATTGGTCCAATTTTTTCAAATAACTTTTTCGTAAAATCAATTTTCTGTTCAGTTATATGGATTTTCGAACCGTATTTTTGTAATAAGGGGAGCCCGAATTTATAGCCTATATAGTAGCTCAAGGTAATTCCCCCAGCTGCACCTACCATAGCGCTGATTAAAGCTGGAATATGTGAAAGAGTTTCACGATATACACTATACCCTACATATGTTAAAAATATTTCATCAGGAAGTGGCAGCCCGACAATCCCTCCAACCAGGATAAGAATGATGCCAAAATATCCATAATGTTCAATAAGAGATTGCACGTGATGCGCCATAAATCCATCCCACCTAAAACGTAATAATTTTTAATAGTTAGCTTTATAATAACTCAATAGAGACAACATTATGAGTGTTATGAATTTATTACAATTTTCTCCATGCATTCATCAATGTTGTATCTTAAAATGTTTTTCATTACTAATTATTTGTAGCTCACGAAGAGCATAATCAATTCCATCTTCAGTTGATTTTTTCGTTACATAATTAGCGACATTTTTTAATGCTTCACTACCATTGCCCATTGCAATACCAAAACCGACCTGCTCCAGCATGTCAATATCATTATCTCCATCCCCAAAAGCAAGTGCTTCCTCAGGACTCAAATCGAAATAATCTAGTACAGCTTGGACAGCAATAGATTTAGAAACATCATGTTGCAAAACATTTGTAATGTAAGGATGCCACCTTTTAAATAATAAATGAGGAAATGTGGAAGTATACTTTTTCTCAACATCCTCATTACCATATAAACACATTAAATAAACCTCTTGCGTTACGATATCTTCATTGATAACAGGAAACTCTTGCAAAGATAATGTTTCTTGCATGGCTTTTAATGTCTCTTTTTCTTGGACGTTATTCATTGATAATTGTTCTGTAAAAAATGATAGACTTTGTTTATTTTCATCAGCAAAAGCTTTAACTGCCTGAACAATTTCTTTTGCAACAGGTATTTTATGTATGACTTGATCTTGGTGCTTAACATATGCACCATTAGCTGTAATGAACGTCTCTATTCCTATATTTCTTAAATCCTGGCACATTGATAAAGGTCTTCCTGTAGCAGCAACAATATGAATTCCTTTGTTTTTTAATTGCTCGATAGCGTTCCTTGTACTTTCTTCAATACGACCATCTTCATAATTAACCAGCGTTCCATCTACGTCAAAGAATACAATTTTATAATCCATTGTTCGCTCCTTATCTTTTTACATAATTTTATCAAGTATATCGATTAGCCCAGCCTTCACCTCCATTCAACCTTTATACATGGCATTGTTTTAACAAATATCATCCACTACTTTTGATGATTACTCTAGTTTAAAGATGCTAATTTCCGCAACAGGCGTGCATTGTGTAACTCCTCTTTACCATCTAATGAAACACCTATATTTTACCAACTAATACACTTGTAATTTTACATTAAGAAACATCTTTATACCAAAAATACATATAGGTGTTTTCACCTATATGTATTTTTACTTTATTATATAAAAATCAGTAGCTATTTAATTAAACATTTGTACATATTTTGACAAACTAAAACGAATGTATAACTTGCTTTAACGGCACCGATAAACACTATTACGGGTACATATCAAAATTTCAAACAACTAAAACGTAGAGAACATTTTTAGTTCAATAATTCTAAAGGAGTATACCAAAGAACATAGAATTGTTAAAATAAAAGATAACTAATTAAATACATTGAACGATACTATCCATCTTATAAATAGAACAAAAGAAATAATAACCGTCTGAATGTAAAGGAGTTGATTCTTATGGCATTTAACATTTACTACTATGAAAGTAGTGTGGATTGCAAGTTTTGCAAAAAGCATTTTACTACATATAAAGTACGCCCTAATCGATATAAAATTATCGAAGAACAAACAGACTTCATGCCAGTTTATGAAGGTTTAAACCCGTTATTATATGAAGTTGCCGTTTGTCCGCATTGTGGCTACGCTTACCACAAATCTATGACAAGAACGTATGGACCTTTCATGCTTCTTATTGATGAGCTGTACATTAAAGAGCTACAAAAACCAATGGATATCTGCAAGGAACGTACGATTGATGATGCCATTGTAAGCCTTAAATTAGCTTATCTTGTATCAAGAGCATCGATGGAAGAGTCACTTCTTATGGCCAATTTCGCACTAAAAATCGCCTGGCTTTATCGCTTAAAAAATGATGAGGAATCGGAAATGCGCTACCTCTTTGCTGCAAGAGATTTTTACAGCAAATCTTTTGCATCCAATCAAGAGGGCGGAGAGAGAATTCAATATTTACATGCCGAATTAAGCCTTCGACTTGGAGATATTGCTGAGGCGAAAAAAGGATTCTCTCGATTAATTGCAGATCGTAATGTTTCCAATAAATATCGAAAACTAGCACGAAATCGTTGGGAAAACTATAAATATGACGGGCAGCCTAACAATGCAAATGAAAGTATAGGAGAAGTCATCAATTGAAGTAAACGGGGAGAGTGATAAACATGCTGCTATTTACCAAAAGGATTGATGTGAGAGAAGAAGATATTTTTTCGGAATTACATCATTTTTTACTGAGAAAAAATAATCGCTATTTAACGAACGATGAGGTAGTTGCATTAACTGGGGTTTCATCAGAACTACTCTATAAATGGGTAAAAGCAGGAAAGTTAAAAAAATCGATTTTCCCTAATTTAGGCGCACCTTGTGAACGCTGCGGACAAATTACTCAGGCAAAAATCTGTGTTAGCTGCTCATCCACCATCGTTCATACATTACAACAAGAGGAAAAGGATCGTGCATGGTTCAATCAAATACAGCGAAATAATCAAAGAGCTAGCACGTATCACTATAAGTAAAATAATCAACATCTTCACAGTGTACTTAATTTGAATTACGCTTTGGAGATGTTTTTTTACTGTCTTCGCTCAAATAACTTTAATAATGGCTCATCACCATAACGTGTGGTTGATTTCCGTTCCGGCTGGGCGCTTTGTCGCTGACGCTTCGCTTTCGCGCAGATAAAACATTTGTTGTTGCTGTTGCTGCGCTTTCGCACAGATAAAACAATTGCTGACGCTTCGATTTCGCACAGAGCAAAGCTTCCTGGGGGCGTCCGTTGAGCCGCTTTTGTTGTTGCTGTCGCTACGCTTTCGCACAGAAAACATCCGCTTCGCTGTAGGGTCTCGGGCTAACAGGATGTTGGTCACGAAGGCGTTATCACAAGATGTGATGCTTTTAGCCTTCGTTCCTCTATTGCTAATCCCCGAGGAGTCGCCCAGCCGGAACGAAGATCAACTAATATAAAATGTATTTTTTAAAAATGTCACCCACTACTTTTGGTAATGAGCCTTAATAATGTAATTTGACCAAATTTAAACAAAATTTAAACAAAGTCCCCTTTTACTTTAAACTTCACCACCTATAATTAGTCTTAACATATAACGAAGGACTGATAGAGAGTGACAAAAGGTAAGAAACGTAAGGTCTTATTATCATTAAGTATCGCACTAACAAGCTTTGTAGCGTTCAACGGAGTTTCAAATGCATCCGCGGCAGTTCCGGCGATAGAAGAACGCGTAGCTTTCGATAACCAATTAGAAGTTAAGGCAGCTCGCACATCCAATGAAACACTTCAAGAGTGGAAAAAGTGGACAAATGACCATGCTTACAGCTTAACGTCTATTCAACCTGAAGCAGTTGTTCAACAAAACATTCCATCTACTAAATTTGAAGATTTAGAGATGTTAAAGCCTTTATTACATGATAAGCGCATCGTTTTTTTAGGGGAAAGTTCACATGGCGCAGCAGAATTTAGCCTAGCAAAAACACGTTTAATTCAATTTTTACACCAAGAAATGGGCTATAATGTCCTAGCCTTCGAAAGTGGTATGGGGAATGCCATGAATGCTCAAGGACAAATTGATAAACAAACAGCGAAACAAACAATGAAGGATGCTATTTTTGGTGTATGGTGGACAAAAGAAACACTACCGTTATTTGAATATGCTAAAAAAACACAGAAAACAGATAAACCTTTAAAATTAGCAGGCTTTGATATTCAACAGCAAAATGCATTTACGAACGGTGACTGGCTACAAAATAGTCAGCTTGCTAAACAGTTCAGTGAAGTAGAGGAGCAACTTGTTGATTGGAGCTTTGGTACGGATCTAAAAGGCTACCAAAAGGCGAAACCAGGCATTATTGAAGTGTATAAACAAGTAAAATCACAAGTACAGCTTAAAGAAAACGAGTTACAAGCAGCTTATCCGAGCGAGCCTCATATTGTAAAGCTTATGGAACGTACTTTAGCTGACCGTATCCGCTTAGCAGATGAATATGTAGAACTATCCATTCAAGCAAATATTGAGATTGAACAAAATAAATATGATTCTTTTTTAAAGACAATGGAATGGCGTGACCAATCGATGATGGAAAACCTACTTTGGTTAGCTGAGGAAATTTATCCAACTGAAAAATTCATCGTCTGGGCGCATAATGACCATATTCGTAAAGCACAATCCGAAGTAATGGGTTCTCCTTATCCGGTAAAATTAATGGGTGAACGTCTACCAGATATCTACAAGAAATATAGCTATGTGCTTGGTCTTTATATGAATAGTGGGGAAACAGCAAACAATATGGGTGAACCTATGGCCGTTTTACCGTCAGTAAAAGGATCCATCGAGGATATTCTTTCATCATCAAACAAACCGTACACATTTATCGACATGCGAAACCGTCAAAATGAGCGGGGCAACTCATGGATGTTTGAGCCACGTTTATCGTATAGCTGGGGAATGATTCAGGAAAGTCTTGTTCCGCGGGATCAATACGATGGCCTTCTTCTAATTGATAAGGTAAGTAAGCCAAATTATATTAAATAATATTGTTAAAATAGCAAACTAGTTTCTACTTCTAGTTTGCTATTTTTCTTTTATGTTTAAGTATCCATCGAAATTGTATCCCATTCTTCCTTGCGATGCCCTATCATCCAGAACAAGCCCCTACGTCTTTCCATAACGATACTTTCATTCATCCCCGCAGGAGCTGGTCGTTCTTGTATACGACTATCTACGCAAGCCCAATGATATCTGTAAATTTTGTCGGCCTCATCCAAAATCTCCTCCTGACTACGCATAGCGGTTTGTAGATAAAACTGTTCAAACGTTTCGTAATTAGAAACAACTTGAATGGCATACTCACAATCGCATACCTCATCAGGAAAATCGAGCTTCTCAACAAAGCCAAGTGCCCAAACAAGTGTCCAATAAGCCTCATATTGCCAAGAAATATGAATAGCTTCTTGCCCAGTGGGTTCTGACGTATCTAAAAAGTCTCTTTCACTGCTAGTTAGATAATTATCCACATCATATTGACGCAACATATTGACGAAAAACTCTCTAGATTCTTCTACATTTTCACCTTGTGCTACGTCACAGGCGAATTGAATAACAATTAACAAGGCTACAGCTCTTCTAGCTATGTCCTCTTGGGTTTTAAACTGACAAGCCTCGATTGGCGGGAGCTGAGGGAGTGAAGCTATATATGGAATAGCTCTTTCCTTTAAATAAGCTATCGTGTTATTTTTTCTTTGCTCGCCTTCTTCTGATGTCACCTCTTGTCCCATTACCTTGCGTGTACACGCATGAGGTCTGAAATTGGATGGTCCTGATTGCCCGTCAGGATAAACAATAACGGCCCCTTCATCGTCTAGTAAAGTGCCATTCGGTAAAAAGCCAATTCCCCCTATATTTGATAGCAGGTTCGTAAATAACAGCATCTGGTCTTCATTTATCTCTTTTTCCGACTCAATGGCAATCACTGTATTTAAAACAGATATTTAAGTCAACACTAATTCTTTTAAATGGTCATCTTCAAACGGAATGTTCTCGTAATATCCCATCATCCCAGGAATATTATTAGCGAAGTAATCTGGATTTGTATCTTCAGACATTATTCGAATGATTAATTTATGTTTTTTAAACAGTGCTTTGGACTTTAATAAATACTCGTTTTCATTTTTACTGATAGCAAAGCCTTTTGCAAAAACATCTGAAATTTTAAACTCAATATCATCGATGTTGTTCTTAGATGCAAATATTGTGAAATAGTTCAATCTTCTCTCCCCTTTTATTCACCAACTATCCAAAATGCTTCCCTATAAAATCATCTACATCAAATTTTTAGCTAAACATCACTTGCTTTCGGATAAAAGGTTACCTTTTTAGATTCATTTTTTCTTTACTATTGTATCGTCAGGAAATCATTTACTTATTAGAACAAGACTTAATTTATGTATAAACACTAAAATTTTACTTCCTTCAAGACTCAAAATATATGATAAATTACCTTACTATTTTTATTTCCTAGATCTTTTTTCATTGGCATCACTAGTCACTTTAGATAATAGTATTTTGTTAACCATTAAAAAAATCTCCTTATAGAACATTTGAATGTCACTATAAGGAGATTTTTTTTATACCTAGAGTACATACTACTGATCAACGAGCCTTTTCAATTTCTATCATAATTTTCGTTACATAATCCTCTTCACGATTTTTAATAACGGCGTCATAAATATATTCCTCATATACGTACTGCCCTAATTCAAAACCTTTTTCCCTCATAACCTTAAATAATCGCTCGTAAGTTTCACCAAGTGTAGAAGATGTTCCTATATGATACCCGACAATAAAATCTCCTTCAATGGCTTCGAAATAAGGATGACCTTCTCGTGGATGTGGTTGCTCTATATACAAATAACTATAATTATCATAGTTTCCAGCTAATATTTGCTCTCTTCTTGTAATCCCTCCAATGGGATAACCTGTGTCTAATTGCGAGCGATCTAATTCATCTATAAAGTCTGAAACGGCCTTCGTGAACTGTTCTTCCGTCGAATCCTCGATATTTTTACTTAAATACAACGTTGCCTCTGGCAGATGTTCAATCGTAACGTCATCAAATTTAAGGTGTAAAGCTTCCTCTGTTAAGCCGATTTTTACATCAATAATGCTTTCAATCATCTCCAGCTCTCGACGTTTTTTCGCTACAATTTCCTTTTGCTGATACATTAAATCTAAAAAATTTTCAGGTGATTTTTCTGCCATATATTTTTGAATATCTTTTAAAGACATGCCAACCACCTTTAATAGTTCGATCACACTGAAAAACTCATATTGTGCAATGGAATAATAACGGTAGTCTTTACTATCCTTCATAATTGGTGATAATAAACCTATTTGATCGTAGTAAATTAACGTTTGTTTATTAACCTTACAAATTTTAGCGAACTCACCAGTTGTAAAATATTTTACATTTTTATTAAACATTTTTAAGTTTCCCTCCTTGACTATATAGTAACTATATACATTAGATTGTAGCTATTCACAATTAATTATGCCACAGCATAATTGCGTCCGGAATCAGTTTGTGCTTAGGCCGACACGAAGTCGGTCATTTCGGTAATGCCACAGGACGGCGTTTTTACCGATGCAGGTCAGTTAGCCGTTATCGCATGGATGCGATGATTTTAGGCTAACATTCTATAAAGCACTCCTTTCCGATTTCCGTGACATCTGCTGAAAGAAATTAAAAATAGAAGGGTTTTGACATTATGTTCACGGAAATTCGTGACATTACAGCTTTAAACAAAGAGGAAGTATTAGCACTTCGCATCGCTGATAATCAGCTAGATTTTATTGAAAGTACACAGCAATGCATAGCGGAGGCAAAAGCAGATAAACGCTTTATCCCTGTAGGATTGTATAAGGAAGATAATGCAGTCGGCTTCGCTATGTATGGCGTGTTCCCACATAAGGACAATTCAAGACGTGTTTGGTTAGATCGCTATTTCATTGATGAGCGCTACCAGCACAAAGGATTGGGAAAATACTTTTTACAGCAGCTTATTCAATATTTAGTAGCTAAATACAGCTGTCAAAATATATATTTAAGCGTTTATGACAACAATATAGTAGCGATTCAGCTATATAAAAAGTTTGGGTTCGTCTTTAACGGTGAGCTAGATGACAAAGGCGAAAAGGTGATGGTAAAGGAGGTACATGCTCATGACTACGATTAATCCAATTGAAACAAGACCTCTTAAGCCCTTGTTTTTATCATACTTATTCCCGGCTATGATTGGTATGTTGCTAATGTCAGTCAATATTTTAGTGGATGGAATTTTCGTTAGTCATGGAGTTGGACCAACCGCTTTAGCAGGAGTAAATATCGCCGTACCAATTTTCTCGATTTTACTATCCATTTCCCTTTGGATTGGTATGGGTGGAGCTACATTATTTTCAATTTCTCTTGGTGAGGGCAATAAAAAACGAGCGCATCAGCTCTTTACATTAGCATTTACAACAATGATCGGTGTCGTCTTGACACTGATTCTAATACTTTTATTAAATTTAAAAGAAATCGCCTATATATTCGGGGCAAGTGATGCTACCTTTCCTTATGTTCAAGAGTACCTATATGTTATTTTGATTTTCGGTGTATTCTATACAATTGAAAACTTACTAAGCATTTTTATTCGAAATGACGGCAATCCAAAGCTTGCGATGATGGGCTTAATCACTACATCTGTGTTAAACATTATTTTAAACTACATCTTTATTTTCGTATTCAATTACGGCGTAACTGGCTGTGCCCTAGCTACAGCATTCTCCACAATAATCGGTATGTCGGTGCTATGCCTACACTTCTTCCGAAAGCAATCCGAATTAAAATTTGTCCGTACATTTTTCAGCATATCTGATTTAAAGAAAATATTCGCTATTGGGCTACCAAGCTTTATCGTTGAAGCCTCCGTCGCTGTTATGGTTATTTTATATAACGTGACATTTTTACATTATTTGGGCTCAGATGGAGTTACTGCTTATGCAATGGTTAACTATATTCATACCGTACTTTTAACGGTATTCCTTGGCATCGGTATGGCCCTTCAGCCACTAGTTAGTTATCACCACGGTGCGAGGTTAACTGAGAGATTAACAGCATTATTGAAAATAGGTATTGCTACTGCATTTATTATAGGTTTAACTACTGTCATAATTGCTACTTTATTCCCTTCTCAGCTAATTGCATTATTTGGTGATAGTACGTTTGACATTCGCAATATGGCTACACAAGGCTTTGTACATTTTGCAATTGGGTATGCATTCCTTGGAGTGAACATGGTATTTGCGGAATTCTTCCAATCGATTGAAAAAATACGTCTTGCAACAACCATTATGTTACTTCGCAGTATTCTATTATTTATCCCTGCTCTCGTACTATTGCCTAAATTCCTTGGCCCACAAGCTATTTGGTGGACATTCCCTGTCGCAGAAGGTATTACCGCATTGCTAATTTTTATATTTATGAAGAAAAAAACGCATACAATTTTCTCAGAAGCAAGTTCCTTAAAATAAAGCACATAAATGAAGTTAAACCCCTTTCGATATAATAGTCGGAAGGGGTTAATAGTTTAATTTCTATTTTATTATTTTTCGTTTAAATATTTGATGACAGCCATTTCTTTACCAAAACGATCACCATAATCTTTAAATCCTAAACTTGAATATAAATTATGCGCACCTTTATTTTCTGGGTGGTAACCTACTATAACTTTTTGCGCATTTGGTAATTTTGCTACTTCTGAAATCATTAGCTTAGTAGCCGCTTTCCCTATACCCTTACCTTGAAAATGCTTATCTATCATAATTCGATAAATCCAATAGCCATCAAGCTCTTCTTTTACAAAAATCAATTATGCCTCGGCATAATTGCGTCTGGAATTGGCTTTGTGCTTGCACAAAGAACTCCTTTCCGATTCCATGACATCCGCCGGAGGCTTTAACTTCTTTCAGCGGGTGTTTGGACACCCGCTGAAAGAAGTTAAACATTAAAAAACCTACTACTTTCTCTTCAAAATAAATAACGTATGGTTTTAATGTTAGCTCAAACTTTGATTGCACTATTGAAATAGCGTTTGGTTCAATATAATTTCTTTGCTCGTTTGATATTTCTAATAAACAACACTCATACCAATTCTCTGCATTGACTTCTACAATCTTCACTAAATTCTTACTCATATTTTTCCCCTTCCGAATTCAGGGGAACGCTTCATGTCTGTATTAATTTAGCGTTATCCCCCAGGATTTAAAGATAAAAAAAGTTGTTTTGTTTGTCATAACGAACGCCCCCTTTAACAAAGATTAACCATAATAGCATATCACGCTTTTCCATTTATTATTAAATTTTAACTAAAATTCCACTTACCTAAGTGAGAGAAATATCTATAAACCATATATAAAAACTAAAACTGAATTTCCTCTATACATTGACTAACAAATTTAGTGATGGCATCTTTTTATATTTTCTAATGGCTCTTTTTTAATTCTAACTATTCATTCAGTAAATATTTTCAATAAAAAAAGGAATCACACACTTGATTCCTTTTTGAACAAAAACTTTATTCAATTTATTGATCCTCTTGTATTTCCATTACCTGTTGCCGCTCATCCTCTGAAGACGTAACTCCTAGAATATCGAGAAGGAACATGAATAATGGAATACCAATAATTAATCCCCATACACCAAGGAAATGCTCTGAGAAGAGAATGACGATGAATGTATAGAAAATTGGAAGATTTGTCTTGGCAGACATCAGCTTTGGATTTAAGAAGTATGCCTCCATAGCATGTAGTACCATAACGATAACCAAGATATAAACAATGTACATTGGTCCACCGATACTATATGCAATTATAGTGAGAGGAATCAAGGACATGATGACCCCTGCAACTGGCACCAATCCTAGTATAAAGAGCATAATCCCCAGTGCAATTAAATGCGGGAAGCCCATAATGGATAATGCAATAACAGATAAACCACAGTTGACAGCAGCAATAATGAACTGCGCCTCAATCACTTTACCAAAAGAACGAATAAATATCTTTGAGAAATAATGAAGTTCATCGTAAAGATGGCTCATTTTGCTATCTTTAAATTTCGCTGTAAAATCTATAATACGTTTCTTCTCAAGTAAAATAAACAAGCTCAAAATTAATGCGATGAATATGTGCAAAATGATTTTACCAATATTCGTAAGATTTTTCAGCGTGAGGTCTACACCCTGCTCTAAATATTTACCCAGTTCAATCTTCTCAAAGGTTGGAGCTAAATATCTTGCAATCTCATTATCATTTGGATCGAGACTAAAGCTAGCAATAAGATCAAAGAGCTGGGTAATTTGTTGGGTTACGACAGGCAAATACTTATAGATAATTGCCACAATGCCTGCAAGAAGTAAAAGATAGAGGGTAACTGTAACAGCCTTCTCGTTCATTCGTGTGTATTTTCTAATCTTTTTTGTTGTCTTCGTGGTAAGTTGATTCATCAAGTAAGTAATAATGAACGTGAGAAGAATAAGATTGATCATACTTCGCATCAAATATAGTGCAATAGCGATCCCAATAAGAATTATAAAACGTTTAAATCCGTGGCTTCGAAAGAAATTACTCATGTATTCACTCCTTCTACAAAACGGCTTCGCTGCCTGGGTTTCGCTATCAAATGAACATAAGCAATTAATAAATTGATGTAAAACATTACGTATCATTCTTATGTAAATGCCCCCTTCTTTGGATTATTATTCCCATCATCACTTAGAATAAGACTTACATGCATGCTGCTTTATAAGTCTTATAAGAAATAAATAAATCCATGGAGCGAAAAGAATTATATGTCTTATCAAATTGTAAATTAATGACCATACTTTTGTACTTTATTGAAAGCTGTATCAGCGTTATAAGCCTAAATTCTATTATTCTATTATACCCCTTTGAACACCATCATAGCCAATGTAACTTCTTTTAAGAAGGTAATCAATTTTGCTTCGGCATAATTACGTTCATTCCTTTTAATCAAGAACAGATTTTGGTATTGTTCCTTAGTTTCAGTATGATATTCTTATTAAAATTTTAAACTAAAAATAATAGAAAAGACGGAATTTGTGAAAATCCCAAAGAACCTCGAAGGACATTCATAACCAATTGCTCCTTATGAACATCAAATTGAAGTAACGGGTCCATACAATATCTGGACAAATAGGATGGAGAAAGATGGGACTGCACCTGAGGGCCAGTAGCTCAAATGAAGTTAGCATTAGAAGTATCCGGAAGAGTCTTGAACGTGCACATATGGAACTTCAAGATTTAACGTAGATAGTCTTTTTATTTGTTGGGGAAATTAATACGGTACGAAGAAAGCAAATTATAAATGACTTTCTTGGCGATGCCTTTTGCGAATTCAACAACTGGGTATATAAGGGAATTTAACTTATACTATGTTGTCATTAACAAGAATGTGCATTAGTTATAAAAAACACCTCTTTAGAGCTAAAGAGGTGTTTATCTTATTTATAGATTTTCATTTTTAGAGCCTATTTTAGCGTGCTTGTATCCATAGACTATGTATATAACTAAACCTATCGCTAACCAAATCAAAAAGCGTACTATAGTAAATAGCGGCAGACTAAATATTAATACAATACATCCTCCAACGCCTACAGTTGCTACAAGCCATAGCGCAGGTACTTTGAATACACGTGGTTGATCTGGTCGTGTATAGCGAAGAACAACGACACTAACTGTTGTTAAAGCAAAGGCAGTTAAACCTCCGATGTTAGCAAATTCCGCTAATTCCCCGATTGATAAAAATCCTGATAAGAGAATACCTGTTCCAACCACAATTAAAGTTGATAATACAGGGACCCCTGTTTTTTTATTTGTTTGTGCAATACGTTCTGGTAGAAGCCCATCACGGCTCATTGCAAACAGCACGCGCGTCGCACTGGTTGTATTTGCAATCATCGTAGCAAGCAATCCAAAAATAACTGATACTGCGATGATAGCACCTCCCCACTGAATACCAACAGATTGTAGTGCATACACTGTAGGATTTGGAACATCCAATTTAGGGAATGGTACGATACCTGTTAATACTAGTGCAACAAATGCATAAATAAGCGTTAATACACTCAAACCACCAATTAAAGCTTTTGGTATTGTTTTTTGTGGATTCTTTACTTCTTCCAGAACAGTTGTTACACCATCAAATCCAGTAAAGGCAAAGAACACTAATGCCGCTCCCGCCATTACACCTGACCAGCCAAACGGTGTAAATGGTGTCCAGTTTATAGGGTTAACGTGAAAAGCCCCGATAGCAAGGAATAAAACAATCGCGCCGACTTTTGCCATTGTAAATAACATATTTGCTCGACCAACATTTTTAATCCCGCTCATTGCAATCCAAGCTACAATAAGCCAACCAGCCACAGCAGGTAGATTTACAACCCCACCATGGGCAATATCTTTTGTTAAAATCTCTGGCAAGTGAATTCCCACAGATCGTAAAAATGAATCGACGTAGCCACTCCAACCAACTGCGACTGTACTAGAAATAACGATAAATTCCAATAGTAAATCCCAACCGATGATCCAAGCAATAACTTCACCTAACGCAATATAAGAATAGGTGTAAGCACTCCCTGCGACGGGCGCCATCGCCGCGAATTCGACATAGGCTAATCCAACTGCAATTGTTACAAGACCCCCAATTAAGAAAGAAACAACGACACCTGGGCCTGCATGTAGAGCAGCTGTAGTTCCTGGCAGTACAAAAATCCCAGCTCCTATTGTAGCCCCGAGTACATACAGCAGTAACTGCAACGACCCTAGTTCACGCTTTAGTTTAAAACGTTCGACTTCAGTTATTTTATTGGCTTGCTCGATTGACTTTCTTCGTAAAAAATTCGCCATAATAACCACTCCATTTCCAATAAACAGCTAATAAATATCATTTTTATGCATTTTTACTAATAATCAGTATATTAGCTATATTTTCGAATCGAGTCAACAATTAGATTAGTATAGCAATTTATCTGTTACTAGAAAACGAGATAATCGACGCATTCTTTTATATCAAACTTTTGTCATACTATTTTACTGGAATCTTGCTGATATACTCTCTTCTTTTATCTGTAGAAACTCTATAAAGACTTGGTCATTCCCTTTTTTAAACAATAGCGACTTCTCTTGCGTTTCTTCACCGTCCTTTCTTGTTTCTATATAATGATTCCATGGATAGAATAGAGTTTCCACCACCTATCAGCTTCCCCTTTGGTGACTTATTTCTACCGAACAATCTAGTAACTCAATAGTAAAGATGATATTGTACAAACTATATAGAAGTAAGGAGAGGGCAAAATGGATTCCTATGAAGTATCTACATTAAAAAAGGGCCTTTTAATTTTGGATGTATTACGTCAAAAGCATTCTCTTACATTAACTGAAATTATGGAAGAATTATCAATGAATAAGACATCCGTTTTTCGCATGCTTTATACGCTAGAAAAAATGAATTATGTTCTTAAATATAATAAGTATTATCAATTAAATCCGCATATTTTCAGGGATGAGCAATTATATTGGCACAAAGATATCCAATGGGCGTCTCTCGTAGCGCCATATCAATTTGCCCGCCAAGAAAAAATAACTACTTATATCGGGATTTTGGAAGATTGTGACATGGTGATAAAAAATGTGATTAGGGAGCCTTTTGAACAGCCTGCTTTTCATGCAATCGATACTCGAACACCTATGCATTCAAGCGCGCTCGGAAAAGTAGTATTAGCTCATCTATCACCTAAAAAACAACGTGAACTATTAAATAGTATTGAACTTAATACCTTTACAACAAAAACCTTCTATGATTATGGTCTATTGATTCCTCATTTACAGGTCATTAAAGCTCAAGGATACGCTGTTGATAATGAAGAAACGAATGAAGGTAAATGTTGTATTGCCGTTCCGCTTTATGTGAATGAAGAAGTCATCGGCGCCATTGCTTTGCACGGTTCGACGAATCAAATTAAGAAAACTGCCATTCGGTCATTTGCAAAAAAGTTAGGAGAGGCAAGTCAGCAATTGACGGAAGAAATTCATTATCTTTTAGCATAATGTTAAGGCCTTTGGAAATTTTTTATTCGCCCTTTATTTGCAATTAAAATGCACTTGTTTCTATATATGAAACTATAACGATATATGTTGGTAAAACATCCTCTTTACTCTATTCTGATTACAGAACAACGAGGAGGTAGGAATATGAAATTTCATACATTAAAAAATACAACTATCAAGATTTCCGAAATTGGTCTTGGGACGAATGCTGTAGGTGGGCATAATTTATTTGAAAACTTAAATGAACAAAATGGGAAGGAGCTAATCTCAGCTGCACTTGACTTAGGGATAACTTTTATTGATACAGCAGACATTTATGGAAAAGGGCGTTCAGAAGAACTTGTTGGCGAAGTATTAAAAAAATACTCAAGGGAAGATTTCGTTTTAGCAACAAAGGGAGGTAGACATTGGTTCGAGGATGGTTCCGTAAAAACAGATAATCATCCGCAATATCTACGTGGTGCATTCGAAAGTAGCTTGAAACGGCTACAAATGGATTATGTAGATCTTTACTATCTACACTTCCCGGATAACGAAACTCCTCTTGCGGAGTCGATTGGTGAATTGTCACGCTTAAAAGAAGAGGGAAAGATCCGAGCAATAGGCATTTCAAACGTAACATTAGAACAGCTTATAGAGGCAAATGTGCATAATGATATTTCTGTCCTACAATCTCCTTACAATATGTTAAATCGTTCAGGAGAACAGAACTTATTGCCATACTGTATAAAAAATGAAATTTCATTTATTCCATACGGTCCACTTGCATACGGCCTACTTGGTGGAAAGTATACAAAAGACTTTAAGTTAGGTACTGGAGACTGGCGAATTTCGGATCCTTTATTCCAAGGTGAATTATTTGAACAAACATTAGTAAAAGTAGAAGCGTTAAAGGGAATTGCAGAGGAGAAGCAAACGACATTACCAAATCTAGCGCTTGCTTGGTTATTAGCTCAAAATGGCGTTGATGCCGTTATCCCAGGTGGGAAACATAAAAACCAAGTGGCTAACAATGTGAAAGCAACTGATGTCCTATTAACAAACGAAGATTTAATGAATATAGAGAGAATTTTAATATAGATTTAGAACAAAAAAATGCGAAAATGCTGTTATATCAACATTTTCGCATTTTATTTTTAATCGGGACGTTCTATTTCAAATATATCACCAATTTTTGCGTAATTTGAGCCAGCTAGTCTGCTAACTGCTTTTAGTTTTCTTGGATCAATTCGCCCTTCATTATAAATGGTCTCATCTATATGATACTGTACGACTTCACCAATAAACAAATCACCTGTCTGTTCGTCACCATTCATTAAAGGAATTGCCTGTACTAAACGGCATTCCATTCGAACCTTTGCCTCTTGAATACCTGGTACAGATATAAGTTGGCTATCGATTAATGTAAATTGTGCTCGATCAATTTCACTTTCAGTTACAGGTAAGGACGCGGCTGTTTCATTCACCTGCTTAACATTATCCTCATCTACAATATGCACAACAAATTGTTGCTGATGATGGATATGGCGAGCGGTATCTTTTAAGCGCCCATTCGGTCTTTGAACGGCTAGAGAAATCATCGGTGGATTGGAAGACACGATATTAAAAAAACTAAAAGGTGCACCATTGATAATCCCTTGCTCTGACTTCGTCGTAACAAAGGCAATAGGTCTCGGAATAATGCTACCTATCAATAACTTATAATTTTCACGCTCTGTATTTTTCTTAGGATCAATTGAAATCAAACGTCCCATCTCCTTTAATCAAGCGCACGCACTTTGATTGGAATTAATGTTCTTTCCAATTGTTCTCGATGCTGTTCGTATTGAGATGGTAACATTAATTGGCTACCCATTGTCTCAGGTGTTTCATCATGAGCGAAGCCAGGTGGATCTGTCGCAATTTCAAATAAAATCTCACCGGGTTCACGGAAATAAATCGCATTAAAATAATTACGATCTTTCACTTCGGTTACATGTTGTCCATGATTCATTACATACTCTTGCCATTCTAAGTGATCCACATCATCCTGTGCTCTCCAGGCAATATGATGAACTGTTCCAACGCCCATTTGACCACGCATACTAGGAACAACTTTTAAATCCACTGTATTGCCAATATCTGCGCTGGATTTGTAACGAGTATACTCGCCTTCTGTTGCTACTTTTTCAAGACCCATAACTTCAGTTAATACTTTTGCTGTCTCTTCTGGGTGACTTGAATACAGTGTGGCACCGCCAAATCCTTTAATTGCAACCTCAGGAGTTACTTCACCAAATGTCCATTCATTCAATTCACCTTCTGCACGTGCAACTAATTCAATATGAAGTCCGTGTGGGTCATCAAATTGTAATACTTGTTCACCAAAGCGTTCAGCTTTTTGGAATGGAATAGTGAATTTTGCAAGACGATTCATCCAAAATGGTAGTGTTCCTTCTGGTACAACATAAGTAGTTACGCCAACTTGACCATCACCAATACGACCTTGGTAAGCATTTGCCCATGGAAAGAATGTAATAATTGTACCAGGTTTACCACCTTTGTTACCGAAGTAAAGATGATATGTGCCAGGATCATCGAAGTTTACTGTTTGTTTAACTAAACGCAAGCCTAATACACCTGCATAAAAATCAATGTTTTCTTGTGGATGCCCTACAATGGCAGTGATATGGTGAATACCAGCAGTATGTTTTTTCATGTTAACAAGCCCTTTCATGACTAAATGTATTTTCTCACCTTTACTTTACCCAATACCGTTCTACCTCAATCTATCAATTATGCCTCGGCATAATTGCGTCCGAAATCGGTTTTGTGCTTAGGCCTGTAGGATGCAGGTCAGTTAGCCGTTATCGCATGGATGCGATGATTTTAGGCTAACATCCCCTAAGAACTCCTTTCCGATTCCGTGACATCCGCCGGAGGCTTTGGGCCAACAGGATGTTTGTCACTCAGTCGTTGCCACAGGACGTGGCGTTCTTAGACTGAGTTCCTCTATTTCAGTGGGTGTTTGGACACTCGCTGAAATAAGTTGAACAGGATTAACGAATTGTATATAAAGCTTTTGACCACGGAATTACTTGGTCTAACATTTGGTTAACAGAATCTGCTTGCACTGCTTTTGGTTTAAAATCAGTACCATTTTCAAAATCTGTGAATAGTGATAATGCTGGATGTACACGTACATCTGCAATTAAAAGCTCACCCATAATCCCACGTAAATGTTCAGCTGCTCGCGCACCACCTACAGATCCATAAGAAACAATACCCGCAGCTTTGTTATTCCATTCTTCACGTAAATAATCTAGTGCATTTTTTAGAGCACCTGTAATAGAGTGATTGTACTCTTGTACGATAAATACAAATCCATCTTGTTTTGCAATAATTTCTGACCAAGCTTGAGCGCCTGAGGCATCTTGCCCTGGTTCACCTAGTAAAGGTAATTTGTAATCTGCGATATCAATAATTGTATAATTAGCATCGCCTCGTTGATCTGCGATTTCTTTTACCCATTGTGCTACTTGTGGACTTACACGACCTTCGCGTGTTGATCCGATAATAATTCCAATATTTAATTCTGCCATTGTTTTTTCCTCCTCTTTTTTTGAACTAAAAAATTTATTTAAAAAACCCATAATGTTTTCCTCCTTCTGAAGAAAAGTAAAATTTTACTTTCTGAATGGATTAAAAGGTTCGAATTCGTTTATCTTGAAATTAGTTATCTTGAATTCGAGATAATAATAACACGATGGTTTAATTTGCGTCAACAAGTTTGTTTATTATTAAAAAAAGCAGAGATGTTATGAAATCAACACCTCTGCTTCAGCTTGTAAAAAAGAATAAATAAAAATGAATATGGCTCATCACTATAGCATGGGGTTGATTTCCGTTCCGGCTGGGCGCTTTCCTGGGGGCGTCCGATGAGCCGCTTCGCTTCGCTGCAGGGTCTCGGGCCAACACTATGTTGGTCACGAAGGCGTTATCACAGGATGTGATGCACTTAGCCTTCGTTCCTCTATCGCTGATCCCCGAGGAGTCGCCCAGCCTCCACTCCAATCAACTTATTATACATCGCATATGCTATCTCTATTTTTTGATGAATAACCAAATGAAGAAATGAACATAGGTGCATTATCATTCCAAAAACACTTCCGCGAAAATTAAAAGATTCCTTATCACAATCACAGAATGAATCACTTAGCTGGAATCAAAATAGTACTATGCCATACTAAAATATCTAGAGAATCAGACAAATTAAAATGAGATATGTTTGATGATTTTTCATCCAATGTAAACCTTACTATGGAGGAAACGAGATTTAGTAGAGACGATATAATATCAAGATTTCCGCCTTCTATTCCCTAGCCTTTTCCTAAATTCTCATAAACCTGTGATTTTAGATAGCTGTATTGAATATCATTCGTATCTTGAAAAGCCTCTTTTCTGTTTGAACGAACATCCTGATATTCGGGGTTGTATGTAAATTGTTCTTGTGTAAAATCCTTTCTTTCCCCATCGAAACTATTATAAAAATGCCAACTTTCATCAAGCCATGTTTTATAAATTTCGCCTCCAAGAATATCATTTACAACTAATGCAGTGGCTCCGCATTGTCCATTTGCAGGATTATCTATACTCCATTTTGAGCTCGATTGAATTGACCAGGATTTTTTTAAAGCTCTGTACAGATCAGTTTCTGTATACATTCCTCAACGCCCTTTTCTACCTATATTTATCTTAAAACGGTACATCATTGATTTTTATAGGTGTTGTTCTACCTACATTCCAATCATCTTTTATTGCACCATATAGGATACTATCAGTTATAGTTCCGTCTGCGTTTTCCCAGGCATTTCTTAAATAGCCCTCTTTCACAAAACCAGCTTTCGTAAAGCATTTTCTCATACTGATATTATCGACTCTCGTATATCCTTCGATACGAATCTTACCTTTTTCTCCAAACAGATAATCTTGTAACCAAATGAGTGCTTTTACTCCGTATCCTTTTCCTCTATAACGTGTACTTAAACGGATATCGAATAATGGGATTGTATCGCTTATGTCATGAATTATCATAATCCCGACCTTTTCTTCATTATCAATGATCCAAAACGTCTCGCGATCGCTGTGATAGTATCCTTCTGCATACCCTTTTCGAACGGATTCCTCTTTCACATTTTGATCAGTATGATAAATCCACTTGTTTTGAGTTAATAACTCCACTAAATCTTCAATTTCATCTCCTAAAAGTTTATATTCCATTTATATTACCCTCCAATGCATAAAATTGGGCTCTTCTCTATAACGTGGGGTTGATTTCTGTTCCGGGTGGGGCGTCCGATGAGCCGCTTCACTCGCGAGGCTCGCTCCAATCAACTTATATACAGGACATACATTTTAATAAATGACATCCCAAAGCAAAAGGGAATAGAAAAGTAAAAGGGGCTATAAACTGAATAGCCCCTTCTCATATGCTTAAAATTACTTTGGAACAGAACTACAATGGCCTGACACAATAATTAGACGCTTACCATTCGATTTCCAAACACGTGAATAACACATTTCATCTTCAATTGACTCTGTGCCGAACGTTCCTTTTAGAGCAGCCCTTGTCACTGTCACGGCCGAATTTTCTAATAGAATTATTTTTTGATCTAAAAAATCGATAGTTGTAAAACTCAGTATCTCAGAACGATACGCTTCAATATCCGCTTCCTTCGTTAAGATTTGTCCGAAGTGATTTACAAAGATAAGATTATCATCGATAAGTTCTTCCAGAGCTTTGACATCTCCATTTAGCATCGCTTGTCGCAGGCGTTCTTCATATTCGATAATGAATTCTCTTTTCATGTTAAAACCACCCTTTCAAACTATTAGTTATATTTCCATTATTATAGCCTTTTATTTCACAGCTCCCAATACAAAACCATTCAAGAAAATTTATTTTATCAGGCGTGTTGATTAGGAAAATATAGGTTTATTATAGGCTGATAAAAGGATTTTTTTGTTGATATTTTGCTAATGTATGCCCATTTTAACTGATTGTAGCGTAGGGCTACTCGACTCCCGCGGGAAAGCGAGACAGACGAGACCCTGAGGCCAACATGATGTTGGTCACGAAGGCATTGTCACAGGACGTGACGCATTTAGCCTTCGTTCCTTTAGCGGAGGAAGCGGCTCGACGCTCGCCCGCAGGAAGCTTTGCTCTGTGCGAAAGCGAAGCGTCAGCAACAAAGCGAGTAGCCCGTAGCGGAAATCAGAGCCTTCTAATTAATCAGGATGGATATAAATGGTTAATCAACACGCTTGTTATTTTATATTTAAATCATCCTATTATGAACCGTTTCCATCCTATGATTAAGTATTGTATGTCACTTTTAAATTCTATGTTCTCTGGAATAGTACTCACAACAAATATCATATACTTCAAAGAAGTGTATAATTTTGTTAAATTTACTTTGATAGATGGATCAAGCTTAATGGCAATTGATATGAAATTAGGAAAGGAAAAATTTTTGAAGGAAATAGGTGAAAACAACAATGAAAACAACCCCTATATATAAAGCTATATTAGTATGTTTATTATTAATTCCGTTCAATCTGTTTCTACCAGTCTCACAAATCTCCGCCGCAGAACAAGACATTAAGAGTACTATAGACAATTATGTTGAAAACTTTTTGGCAGAGCAACGAATTCCAGGAGCATCTATTGCTATCGTTCATAAAAATGATATCTTTTACTCCAAATCGTGGGGCGTAACCGGGGAATCCGAAGAAAAAGTAACTGCCGAAACTCCATTTGTAGTCGGCTCTATTAGTAAATCACTAACGGGCTTAGCCATTATGAGATTGGTTGATGCAGGTATCCTTCGATTAGATGATCCCGTTCAAAAGTATATGCCCTGGTTTACCCTAAAAGATAAACAAGCCGCTTCTCAAATAACGATTAAACATTTACTTACCCAAACAAGTGGGATAAGCACTTATTCTGGCTTATCTATATCGGATAAAGAATCTAATGATTTGAGTGCTATAAAGGAAAACGTAGAAAGTTTATCGAATGTTAAACTGACTGCTGCTCCTGGAGAAAAACATCAATACAGTAATGCTAACTTTTCTATTCTTGGCGCTCTCATCGAAGAAGTGACCAATCAAACATTTTCTGAATATATGGAAGAACAAGTATTTTCCCCATTAGGAATGAAAAATGCAGCCGCTAATAGTAGCATGGCCTATGAAAGAGGATACTTAGCTGGTTATCAATCATGGCTTGGCCACCCTGTAAAAAGCGCAGTCACCTATGATAATGGCGGCACACCGTATGGATATATAACGGCAAGTGCAACAGATTTAGTGCAGTACATTAGACTTCTTAGTCAACATGAGCATAACAATTTTTTAAGTAAAAATGCGATGAACCTTTATATATCACCTTTTGTTCAAACTAGTAAATATCGATATTACGGCCTTGGTGTACGAATCTCCTATCCAGAATCTAAAGAAGAAATGATATGGCATTCCGGTTCAAATCCTGACGCACGCTCAGAAGTATTTTATATACCAGAGACCGATTGGGGCGGTGTGATTCTTACTAACAAAAGTCATATCTTAGAGGAAAAGTCACTTCTATATTTGAAACAAGGAATTATTAATATTTTGAATGGAAAAGAGCCCGTTGACGTCCCTAAATATAAACCTACATCTCAAATCATAACAATTGCTATTTTATGTTTACTTTTCGTGATGTTTGTTTATCTTTTAATAAAAGTTAAAGCTAAAAAAGTGAATAAAAGAGGCGTGTCAGGTATATTCGGTTTCATACTTTTAGTTTTGGCCATTATCTCAATTCCATTATTAAGTTATAGTACAGGAACACCTTGGCACACTATTAGATATTTTGCTCCTGACATTGCATTTTTGACCATAACAATGATTACTCTTTTAACATTGAATGGCTTATTATCTATATATATTTCATTTAAACGACGACAAAAAAGACAACTTCTCTGAGTAGGAGTTGTCTTTTGTAGTTATGCTTGTATTATCGGGGAAAATGCATCCTATCTAAAATGGATTATTCATTACCATGACCATAGTCTGCTTCCGAGGCCTCAGACTCTGCTTTAGTAACATGTACCGTACCAAATGGGTGGTTAGGAGGAGCGTATATCGAATAAAGTTTTAGTGGCATACTTCCTGTATTCGTGACGTTATGCCATGTTCCAGCGGGCACAACTACGGCATAATTTTCATAAACTTTTCTTTCATAGTTTAAATTATTTTTACTTGGGCCCATTTGAGCAAGTCCCTCACCCTGTTCAATATATAAAAATTGATCAACATTTGGGTGTACTTCTAAACCTATATTATCATCAACATTAATACTCATTAAAGTAATTTGTAAATTCTTTCCTGTCCACAAAGCAGTACGATACGTATCGTTTTGCTTAGTCGCATTTTCAAGATTGATGACAAGCGGCTGAGCTCCATAATCTTTTAATACAATATTTCCACCATTGGAAAAACGAGAAGGTTCAGCTCTGCTTGCATATCCTACCTGATAAGGAGATGTCCAATAAACAAGCTGATCTCCATAGTTATACATAGGCATGTTTCCGTAATAAGGAATGTAGTACATTTTCTCAATCCCCTCACACATTATAAGAATATCCTATGCAACTTGCTAAAGGAATGTACTTCATTTGCAAACATCATCGTTAGACATAACACTTTGAACTACCGATAGCTTTAAGAAAATTACTTTTTACAACGATTCCCCAAAATGAAGAGTGAAGTATTTTTAATACTAGCCGTGTAAACAATTTCTCCAATTCAATATTTCCACTGATAAAGGACATACTAACAATTATAGTTTTTTTACAAACGAACATTCCAAAAAGTATATGAAATGACTAGAACTTGATATAGTATGTATTTAGGAAATAATCAATTTGTTTTGGTGGTGTATATATGAAGAAGTTCAGTATGGATTTTTTAATGATTACGGTCGGAGCACTGCTTTTTGCACTAGCTGTAAACTTGTTTGTTATACCTAATGATTTAGGTGAAGGTGGCGTAACAGGTGTAACAATCATCTCCTATTATTTATTTGGATGGTCGCCAAGTATTGTGAGCCTTGTGTTAAACGCAGCTTTATTAGTAGTTGGCTATAAATTTTTAAGTAGACAAACGACTATTTATACGATTATTGCCGTATCCCTCCATTCACTCTTTTTACATTTAACAGAATCATGGTCAATTTCTTCAAATGAAATTATCGTGAATACTATTTTTGGCGGGGTGTTCGCTGGAGTTGGCATAGGCTTAATCATAAGAGTTGGTGGAACAACGGCAGGTTCAACAATCTTAGCTAGAATGACAAACAAATATTTAGGCTGGAGTATTAGTTATGGTTTATTGTTTTTTGATTTAATTGTTGCTTTTTCATCTTATTTTATTATCGGGGCAGAAGCATTAATGCTTACTATTATTATGCTTTATGTCGGAACAAAGGTGATGGAGTTTGTTATTGAAGGTGTGAACCCCAAAAAAGCCGTTACAATTATTTCGAAAAAACCAGAAGAGATTGCCAGTCATGTGAATGGTTTTATGAATCGAGGCGTGACGGTCCTTTCAGGTCATGGCTATTATACGAAGGAGCAAAAAGAAATTCTGTATATTGTCATTAGTAAACAGGAAGTTGTGAAACTAAAGAAGATTGTCAAAGAAATAGACAAGGATGCCTTTATTGCCATTCATGATGTACGGGATGTCTTTGGACATGGATTTATTGAATTATCTAAAGCTTAATTAGACAACTGAGAAAACACCTTTTGTTGAAAATGGGAATGTTCCCTTTAAAAATCAACATAGAGGTGTTTTTTTCTATTGAAACTATGAGCTACTCATACTTATCCATTTTCGATTATCACCATAACGAGTGGTTGATTTCCGTTCCGACTTATATGCACGGTTCATTCTAAATTTTAGTAATGAACCCTTTATTCCCTAACCTGTAAGGAAGTTTCTATAATCGTATCTAAAAGTTGTGTATAAGACATTCCTGCCGAGAATGCGCTTTTTGGTAGTAAGCTGTTTTTTGTCATCCCTGGCAATGTGTTCACTTCCATGACATATGGGACTCCATCCTTTATCATCATATCGATTCGGGCATACACACTACACTTTAATGCTTTATAGCAACCTTTTGCCGCTTCGGTAACTCGTTCATGTATGGCAGGTGGAAGTTCTACAATCTCCTCTATCGTAGCAGCATCCTCATATTTCGCCTTATAGTCAAAGAACTGCGCTGTATGGCGAATCGAAATGATTGGTAATAGCTCCTCGTCCAAAATGGAGCATGTTATTTCTTCACCCTTTATATATTTCTCAATAATGATTTCAGAATCCCATTTGAATACTTCCGCAACCGATGTTAGTAAGGCATCTTTATCATAAACTATTTTTACTCCTACACTGGAGCCACCTGAATTTGGTTTTACTACTAACGGGTATCCCATCTTGTCTAATTCATCTAACTGAAGCTCCTCGATATTCGAAAGATGGAACCAATCAGGTGTTTCAATGCCTTCATAACGTAGAATTTTTTTCGAAACATTTTTATCCATACAAATACTGCTTGAAAGTATACCACTACCTGTATATGGAACACCCAACGTCTCTAGTACACCTTGAATCGTGCCATCCTCTCCAAACTTGCCATGTAGTGCTAATAAAGCAATATCGATATTGCTCACCTTTTCAATAAGCTCTGCCGTGTTATTTTCATTTAGTTTAATAGCTACGGCTTCGTATTTACTCTTATCTAAATGAGCAATCATCTCTTCCCCTGTCATAATAGAGACCTGCTTTTCAGAGGAAACGCCCCCCATAATAACGCCAACCTTCATATTTTCAACTCCCCATTTCATTTTTCAAGGTATCTCCAATAATCTTAATACCACGCACAATATCCTCTTCTGTTAGCCGAGAAAATCCTAAGCGAAATGTATTACTGCCTTCGCCATTGCTGTAAAAAACATCTCCAGGATAAAAAACAACTCCCTTTTGATAGCACTTTTCCAATAGTGTACGAGCATTCATACATTCTTCTAGCTCAATAAAGAGATGAAGTCCACCATCTCCTGTCATTCTCTTAAAAGGAATGTACTGATGGCATACTTGACGGGCTAGTTCATATTTTTTCTTATAAACGAACTTGGCCTTTTTTAAGTATTTTTCAAAATAGCCATCCTGTAAATATTGATAAAGTACAGCCTGATCCAGTGTCGATGTATGAATAGTACGAGCTCTTTTCATACTTTCCAAACAATGGATGAGTTCCTTATCTGCTAATATCCATCCAACACGTAAGCCAGGAAAAAGAATTTTTGAAAAGCTACTGATATAAATAACATTGTTGCCCTCACCGATAAAAGTCATTAGCGGTGCTAAATGCGAGCCTGAATAACGTAATTCTTCATTAAAGCCATCCTCTACAATTGGAATTTGATATTGTGAAAAAAGCTTAATAATTTCAGCTCTTTTTTCAGAGGATGTAACAATGCCTGTCGGATTATGATAAGACGGGATTAAGTAAGCAAAATCAAATTCCTTTTCCGACAAGGTTTTCTCAACTTGTTCAATATCGATACCGTCATCCTTCATGTCGATTCCGTGGATATCAAATCCATGTAAGCGAAAAAGCTTTAATGCCGCATGATGAGTAGGATTTTCACAAATAACACGTCCAGATTTTTTTGCTAAGGACGATAATAAAATATCCAATCCCTCGGTAAAGCCATTCGTAATCAAAATATCCTTATTGGAAATATCTACACCCTTCATTTCCATATAGTGAAGAAGATACTCGATTAAAGGTTTATAACCCTTCGCGTATCCGTAATTCAAAACGATATCTCCTTCAAGGGACATCCGGGTCAGAAAGGCTCTTTTAAAATTTTCAACATCAAAAAGCTTTTCTTCGGGGGCAACGCTGTTGAAGGAAATCATCCCTTTTTCCCAGTGAATATCTTGCTTCATTAAATCTAATTCATCAGCTAATAAGGTAGCTTTATTGAGCCTTTCCTTCCATTTAAGCTCGATGGAGGGTGCTTTCAATGTTGCAACCTTCCCTACAAAATTCCCCTTTCCTTTCACTGCATAGATAATGCCCTCTTGCTCTAAATCTGCATATGCATTCAGTACCGTATTTCTACTGATTAATAATAATTTACTTAGTTCACGGGTAGATGGAAGCTTCTGATGCTCCAGCAAGTGTCCCTTCATAATCTTTTCTTTCAAATAATCTTTTAATTGAATATAAACCGGACGATCATCGATAAGCTTAAAATCATTAAACACTTCCTTGACCTCCTTGCTTTATTTTTGCATAACCGTATCTAACTCAAAAGGTCCACAGTATATGTATTTTCCCTTCATAGTGGTATGGTTTCTAGCTCATAAAAAAGGCAACCCTTCAAAATGAAGAATTGCACCTATTATATGCTAATGATTATTTTAATTCTTGATCATGAATCGTTGTATATTTAATAAATTCTAATTGAATTCTTTCAAAATATTCATCATCTTCATATAGTCTTATGAGTTGAAAGGCTTTCTCCAAGAAAACTGTTGAGTCATTATAACCAAGATGAAAATGGCAAATAGCTTTTCTTGAAAAATGTAGAGCTAGTATATAGTAATTCATTTTTCTTTTATACTGTCTTAATGAATCATTAATTATAGAAAGGGCTGTAGAATAGTCTTCGTTCGTTATTACTAACAGTGACAAATTAATATTAAACGCAGATTTTAATAATTCTATGTCTCTAAAGCTATTATATTTATTTAATCTTTTTAATACATTTTGTGTAAATTCAATAGCTATATCTACTGGAAATAAAAATAAAATCGTGTTGATTAGACAAATATCACTCAAATACCACTGATCATATTTTGAAATACGCTCCCAAATGGGCTTAATAATCTCTTTAGCTTCATTAATATTTTCCTGATTTAATTGTATAAGACCTTCACAAACAAGTCGAATCTCTTTAATCTCTATATCATTTTCAATTTGTAAATATTCAGCCGTTTTTATTTTTAAAAGAGTTAATTTTTCTATATCATTATGATTTAGCATGAAGAACTGTTGTACAATATCTTTTTTCTTTCGGTAAATACGGTCATTATGAATATACTCAAATTCTTCTAGGGAAATATTTAATTTATTTAGTAATTTAATATATTTTTCAGCATCTACATCAACTCTACCTGCCTCATATTTTGAATATGTACTTTGAGATACAATCCCCTTTGACAGGATTAGTTGACTCACCCCTTTATTTTTTCGAATTTGTTTTAAGGTTTTCCCCCTATTCATTATATTCACCTCACAAATATTGTATATGTAGAATACTTCGAGGCATTTCAGTATTTACCCTTTATATCTAACGAAAAAAATATTAATTTCATCTGGATGATTGAGCAATGGGATAATTTCAGAAAATCAATATCAATATTAGACTCCCCCTTCCCTTCAACTCGATTTCAAATTTGAAATCGATTTTTTTCTTATTTGTTGTGATTAAGAGAAAAATATAAATGCGTAGCAATTATTTAGCCTTTTATGCTTATTAGAGAGCTTGTATGAAATCGCTGTTCCTAATTTGAATATGTACTTTGAAATTCAATTTCTTTTTAAAAAGTTTTGTTTTCTCGCTATCCATTCAAATCACATTACAAAATATTCAGTTCAGAATATTTTGTAATTTCACAGCATTTTCCGTTTATATTTAAGAAAAAAAGGAGGGATAAATATGAATTTACTATCAATTCTAAGATTCATCTGGATTATTGTAGGGGTGTGATAAAACATGAGAAAAACAATAGTTCTCTCCATCATAGTCGTAGTGGTATTTTTAATATCACTTGTAATCTATAATTCAAAATCAAATGCTGATGGAAGTTCAAATAATAATTTCATCAATGGGGAAATTGACTTTTCCAACTTTAATAAAATAAATGAGAAAATTACTAATGAATTTACCTTTCCAGGTTATGAGGAAATCTTAGGTGAAAAAGGGGATATTGTTATTGTACCTGATAGTATTACTGGTAAAGATGAAAGCTTAAGTAAGCAAGGCTTCTATCAGAGAAATAAAAAGTATGTTTATAAGAATCCAGAAAAAGGTGTAGTTATAATCTTAAGTATTACCGCAGCTACAAGCCAATCTAATAACACTTGGGAGCATAGTATTTACTATACAGAGGACTTATTCAATCCTCAAAGTGGTGATTTATCTAAAACCTATAATGAAAATTATCCTTCATCAGAGGTAGCACAGTACAGTTTTTTAGGGAATGGTTATGCAATATCTGTACTTGGTATCTCTAATAACTTATCAAATCAAGAAGTTTTTACATTGAGTGAAACAACTCAGTTTGTAGATGCCTTAAGCACCTATAACGGATACACCATATTCTAAACAATTTACTGTAAATTAATAATTTGGAAGGAGAGGGATTTATGAAATTTAATAAGGTTTTATCTTTAATAATTGTAGGTGCAGCATTATGTATTGGTGGAGTTAGTGTTTATGCAAATGTAAATGCTATACAGGGAGATGATATTGAACCAAACAACTTACAGAGCGATGATATTGAACCAAATGCCCTACAGAGCGATGCTATCGAAAACATTGGAGTAAGATCACAAAATTTGGTTATTTCTGACGTGAAAATCAGTCAAAGTAATGGTACTTATGAAAGAGTTTGGTCACAACCAAAAGGTTGGAAGTATTATAGATTTTATGTTAAAAACACTACAGGGACAAAGGTAAATGTTCAAATTCAACAAAACGGTTACAATCAAAATTATAATTTATCTGCTAATGCATCTAACGTATGGACTCAATCAGCAGCTGTTGCTGGCGATCATAAAATAGTAGTATCAACATCTGATGGTAGAAAATTCACAGGTGATGTTTCTGTCAGAATAGCTGATGCTCCTTTTTAGTTCACAACTTTTAACAGCATGGAATAAAAGCTGCATCATAACTTATATTCTTAAGTTATGATGCGGTTTTTTAGTTTTCAATATACACCCTAAAGAAATATATTATTCTTTCTCCTTTTACACAGGATAATTTGGATTATATTCGGAAAGTTGAACCTTAATCTTCTCCATCAGCTTCTCCCCTCATAAATTCTTTTTAAATAAACCTACTAAAAATCCTTCTAAACCGAAAAACTGATCTTCATCAGACATGGCTATCATTTTTCGTATTTCAATTTCTTCAAATGATTGAAATACTTCTTTTAGTTGATTTTTTGTATACCCTAGTCCACCTTCTAAGCTACGTTTTATATAAACTTCTTCATCTGAAATGGCAGAACCGCCATATACACCATGCTCCTCAAATGTGCATAAAGCAAAGTAACCATTAGGCTTTAATAATTTATGAATCATTTCAATATACGTCACACAACGATGAGGGGCTATGTGGTGAAAACAGCCTGAATCATATATAAAATCAAAGCTCTCTTCTTGTAAATTCAGCTCAAAAATATTGGCACAAATTAATTCTACACTTATGTTTGCGTCATCAACTCTTTTTTGCGCCCATTGCAATGCTTTATCCGATAAATCAACACCGACAACTGAACAACCTTGTTTTGCTAAGCAAATGGCATTTCGACCTGCCCACACCCTAACTCTAAAACTTTATTTGGACAGATCATCTTTTTTTCTAAATAGCTTACTAAGTTTTCATCAGGTTTATTAACAAAAAAAGGTGTCTTTTTGAATGTTTGATCATAAAATTCATTCCAAAATTTCTGTGGTTCACGTAATAAATCATCTAATACAACTAGCAATTGTTCATTTGATTTGATTAGCATTTTACGCCTCCATTTTGCACCTGCCTTATTTTCAAAAACAAAATATTCTATCCATTAATTATAAAGCAAAGTTGGTCGCTACTGGAAATTAACCGATGCGATTTTGAAAAAGGGGTATTTATACATTTTTAAATAAAACTTTATAGTTATGGATATTTTCTCTAAATCAATTACACTATACATAAGATAAAGTGAATAAACAGAAAGGAGTTGCAACATGGAAGAAATCTTGACGATTACGAATTTGACGAAAAGTTATGGTAGCAAGGAAATTTTAAAAGGAATCGACTTGCACGTCTCGAGGGGAGAAATCATTGGCTATATCGGTCCGAACGGTGCAGGTAAAAGTACGACTGTCAAAATCATTTTAGGACTTGAGGGTGATTACGGTGGAGAAATTAAGCTTTTTGGGGGGAATATCGGCAAAGACAGCATTGAATATAAACGAAAAATTGGCTATGTACCGGAGATAGCAGACGTTTATGATAATTTAACGGGTTATGAGTATTTAACCTTCATCGGTCAGCTTTATGGCCTTGAATTAGAGGTTGTTGCTGATAAATCAAAATCCTTAATGGAATTGTTCGGTGTTGGAGAAGCGTATCATTCCAGAATATCTTCTTATTCAAAAGGCATGCGGCAAAAGCTATTAATTATCGCTAGCCTGATACATAATCCCGACTTGTTATTTTTAGATGAGCCGATCAATGGATTAGATGCGAATAGTGTGATGATTTTCAAAGAAATTTTGACTCAACTGGCTGCCCAAGGAAAAACAATATTTTATTCCTCTCATATCATGGATGTCGTCGAAAAAATCAGTAGTCGTATCATCCTGTTGAATGATGGAAAGATCGCTGCTGACGGGACATTTGCCCAACTACAGGCAGACAATACTGAAGGAACTCTGGAAAGAATTTTCAACCAATTGACAGGCTTCCATGATCATCAGGAAATTGGTGAGAAATTCGTTTCTATTGTACAAGAGGTATGAGCATGAAAGATTTTAAAATCCTACAAGTGCTTGATAAAATTCAATTTATTTTTGTGAAAATGGGCGTCGATTACGAAATCATGAGAAAGATCCTCCATATTAAACTAACAATGGATGAGCGTAAAGTACCGACAATATTTAACCAAGCATCAAATAAAAACAAGGAAGAGCAAAAATACGGTTACATCAAATCTTTATGGATTTATGTTTTATTTGGGCTTATGTTAATTCCCTTTATGGGATTTGGTCAAAACTATATTTTCCAGATGAGTATTGCTTATGCCATGATTATTTTTATCATCATGACAACATTGATTTCTGATTTTTCTTCCGTACTTTTGGATGTACGGGACAGAAGCATTCTCTCGACCAAGCCTATCTCTGCTAGAACGATCAATGCAGCCAAGTTTATGCATATTTTCATCTACTTGACGTATTTAACGATTGCTTTTACATCCCTCTCTCTAGTAGTTGGCCTATTCAGACAAGGAATTGTATTCTTTATTTTAACGTTGCTCTTACTAGTTTTAATTAATATTTTCATTGTCGTTTTAACTGCTGTTTTATATATTGCTATTTTAAGATTCTTTGATGGTGAAAAGCTGAAAGATATCATCAATTATGTACAAATCGGCTTATCATTAATGCTGATGATTGGCTATCAAGTTCTTATTAGGTCCTTTGAGTTCGTCAATTTTGATATGGTCGTAACATTTCATTGGTGGAGTGTTTTTCTCATTCCTATGTGGTTTGCCGCTCCTTATGAGTTACTGCTAAACGGTGACATCTCTTTATTTACAGTGATATTCAGTATTTTAGCCGTCGTCATGCCAATCATCTCGATATGGCTTTACCTAAAGCTAATTCCAACCTTTGAACGTAATCTGCAAAAACTATTAAACACTAGCAAATCGAAAAAAGAAAAGAACAATCGACTTAAGACGCTTTTGTTAACAATCATTTGTAGAACGAATGAAGAAAGAGCTTTTTACCGCTTCGCCTCCCTTATGATGAAACAGGAGCGAGAGTTTAAACTGAAAGTATATCCGTCTTTAGGGTTTTCATTTGTCATTCCATTTATTTTTATGTTTTCTTTTTCAAAGTACGAAGCTATTGATTATTCCGATAGCATGGGCTATTTAAATATTTATTTCAGCATGCTAATTATTCCGACAGCTGTGCTTTTGCTCGGGCATTCTGGAAAATATAAAGCAGCTTGGATCTATAAAGTCTTTCCAATGAAAGATTATACAAACTTAAGAAAAGGTACTTTAAAAGCATTTTTGATTAAATTGTATTTTCCATTGTATATAGTTCTGAGCATCATTTTCTGCTTCATTTATGGTACGAGAATTATCCCAGATTTACTGACGGTTTTAGTAGCAAGCTGCATGTACACTGTCATTTGTTACCTCGGCATCGGAAGTAAGATTCCTTTCACAAAGCCCTATAATGAAGTTGGCGATGCCCAGAGTTGGAAAACGCTTATATTACTTCTCCCTTTAGGTGTTCTGGTGGGACTGCATTACGTCATGGTTGCTCATATTTCTTATGGTGCAATCATTTATTTACTTGTGCTTGTCATCACGAATTTCATACTATGGAAACTTGCATTTAAGCATACAAAAACGGCATGAGTCTAGGCTCATGCCGTTTTTCTTCTGAGAACTTTTTCAAAAAAAATATTAAAAAGCTTTTCTCTCATATATACGAATAGATAGTAGCCACGACCCAATATACAATATTACAATTGTAAGGATAGCTACGAGATACATTTGCGTTTCTTGTAAAGTTATGAACTTTGATATTAAATCACCTAATATATTATTAAAATTAGGGAAAATTTTAATCGTTAACATATATATACCGAATAACGCAATTAAAGCCATCAATAAATATTGCGATTTAAATTTATAAGAGAATGGAAACATGAATGACACACCGACCATAACAAGACCAATAATAAGCAATATATCTTGCCATAAGAACATTGCCTCTTCTCTATTCAAAAGGAAATTACTAACGTATGTGAAGATTATAAATATGGAAGTGAATATCAATGCACCTATATATTTTGAATTGACAACTTCCTTTCTCGTGTATGGTAGCGAATTGAGCAGAATATTAGCGTTATCTTTTTCATCGTAAGAAAAAGCATTCATGATAGATACTAGACTATATATAATTCCTATTTTCACTAGGGACGCATCTATTAATAAATAAAGTATGATAGTTGCAAGGTAAAATGGAATCAGTTTTTTTTGTATTAAAATATCCTTAAGTACAAGGTTAAACATACAGTTACCATCCTTTTTTCGTATAATACATAATATCTTCAAGCGTTGGTTTTTCCACAATAACAGAATCCCCAAATATGTTTGCCACACGATTTTTATCAGCTATTAATGCTTCAAAACCTGCATTCGTTTTTCTGATCGAAATAAACGCTTGTTCCGTTTCTTTATCCAATAAATCCAACTTCCCTTTGACAATGGCATATTCCTCTTCAATTTTATAAAATTCTTTCGTGAAAATATGTTCCCCGTTATGAATAAAGGTAATATAATCCGCAATACGATCTAAATCTGTTGTAATATGTGTCGAAAAGAAAATTGTTTTTTCCCCATCCTGCATTAACTCATGTAAAATATTTAGTAACTCTCTACGAAATATCGGATCAAGCCCAGCAGTTGGCTCATCCATAATAATTAATTCTGCATGGTGAGCTAGAGCAATAGCTAACGAGGCTTTCATCTTCATTCCTTTCGAAAAGTTCTTCATATTTTTATTCAATGGTAGTTCGAATTTTTCAACATACTGTTGGAAAACCTTATCATCCCAGTTTTTATAGGCGGGTTTAATAATCTTTTTCATATCCTTTAACGTTACATTTTCATAAAAGACATTTTCATCATAGACAAAACCAATACGTTCTTTTATTTCTTTCTCATGTCCCTTATAGTTCATACCAAATAATGAAACAGTACCACTATCTTGCTGTAATAAGTTCATAATCAATTTGATCGTTGTTGATTTACCTGCACCATTTCCCCCAATAAATCCAGTTACATAGCCCTTTTTAACGTTAATAGAAAAATCTTTTACCTGAAATCCTTTAAAGGCTTTATGAATATTCTGTAATTCAATGACATTTTCCATCATTCATCCTCCGTATACAATAATGTAAGCATTTCATTGAGTGTCCGTTTCTTTCGCGACATGAACGAACTTTTCAACAGATAGAATACATCCATATTTCTCAAGCTCTACACAAAACAATGTATATACACTTTATATACAATATATACACAATTGGCTAATTTTGCAAGTAATAAATTATTATTAACTCAAAAAAAAGAACATGAGATTGTTAAATCACAATCCCATGTTTTTAATTCTGCATTATTTAGTTGATATGATGACCTTAGCTTAGGAAATTATTTAATTGGCGCATGATTAATTGTTGATAATACTTCATTCACTTCGAAAATCTTCCCGCGGATATCGGTAACACCAAAACTTGTTAATCGTTCTGAATGCATGATTAAATATTTTTCAGCATCTGTTTTGGTTTCAAATAAATAGATCCCACCAGCTTCTTTAGTCGCAGCATTCTCAGTCCAAATCTTCCAGATCATACCCGACTCTTCGTTAATACTTTTCGCTAAATCAACGAATGCCTCGGACATTCCTTCACCGAATGGTCCATCCATTGTAAAATCGACTTGTAATAAATAGTTCATGATTAAAACCCCCATTTTATATAAAACGACTCTTTTATTTCATTACAAAATAAGTTTCACCTAGTATTTCTTTCGCATCATAAGCAGTTGATGCAAGCTCTTTTTCAGCAAATACGTTGATATCCTTTTGCTCAATATCATACATAACTTCAATCTCTTTCGAAAAAAGAAGCTTTTCTTTCTCAAGTAAACTTGAAAGTGCTGGCTGTTTTTTCGGCTGTAGTTCATCTAAATTAAGAATTTGTTTCAGCCCAGCAATATAAGAATCTAACGTTCGGCTACCAACAATTTTTACACCTTTATTTTCTTCGCTCAACATGATAATGGTTGGAAATCCTCTGACCCCTAGTTGTGAAGCTAGCGCAAAATCTTCATTTAATAATTTCTGCCCAATCGAAAGTTCAGCTTCTTTTACAACTTTTTCTCCATCAAGTCCAAGATTATTCACGATTTCAATTAATACTGATTTCTCTGCAATATTTTGATTAAATACGAAAACGGCTTCTCTTGCACTGCGTAAAAATATATTTGCTAAATCCTCATTTTGCTGTTGAATTACTTTAAAAACTTTAGATGGAGGATAGGAGGATTGAATGGGATTTTCAAGCCAAAGCATACCATCAATCGGCATACGACTATGCTCACCAACCTCTCTCCAGTGTTCAACCACATCTGATGGGCTTGATATACCATTAGATACATCAGCAAAGCCGGCCCATTTTTCTAGCAAACCGCCCATTATAGTCTGGACATTAACATAATGACCATATTGCTCTACAAAGCGACGAAGAACTGGTTCTAATGCCCAACAATGCGAGCAGATTGGATCTGTCACATAATATAAATCAATCGATTTCCTTTTTTGATCGAAATCAATCACCTGCATTTCGTTATCTTCTGAAACACCACATACACCCGTTTCTAAATCACAAATTAAATTATTATTGTTCGTCATCATACTCACCACTTTCATTTTAATTGCTTTATAAGCGTATTTTAGTAAATAATGAAAATCATCTGTACCAATAGTTCTTTAGATTTGTCGTATATACAACACATTGAAGAAATTGTTTAAAAAGTAGGAGTGATACAACAAAATGACTCAATCAAAGACTGACCTTCGTGTTCTTCGTACTCGCAAATTGATTATGGATTCTTTCATTGAACTTTCAGGTCAAAAAGAATTTAAGGATATTACTGTGAAAGATATTACGACAGAAGCTATGATTAATCGCGCAACGTTCTATTATCACTTTCAAGATATATATGACTTATTGGATAAGGTATTATCAGAAGTATTATTAGTTGATTTAAATGATAGTATCTACGAAAAAAGCGATCTAAATGAAGAATCGGTTATTCGTATTTTTACAGCTATAACGAACTTTCAAAAATCTTTATCTAACCGTTGTCATAGAGGATACGGAGATACCATTTCCCGTATTATTCGGGAGCATCTCGAAATCGTTTTTTACAAGATGTTATTAAAACAACATAATATGAAAGAGGATGCGGTACTAAAAACTACCGCTGTCATACTAAGCTGGGGAATTTACGGTGCTTCTGTGGAATGGAGAAAAAGTAGTATGGATAAATCCCCGGAGGAATTTATTAAATTGTCAATTCCTTATATATTATCTGGGATTACTTTAGATTCTAAAAACTAGGAGTTTCCATATCACATAAAAGTAGAGCATGTTTTGAAAAGATTGTTCAAAACATGCTCTGAAGATTTAACGATTTAAACTCTCTATATATTTTTCTGATTCATTAGCTATTCGCTTATATTCGATAACATGAATATAGTGAGAGGATTCTAATTTTATTAATGTTCCGTATTTATGCTTACTGATAAAATCCTTCTGAAATTCATTCCACGCCTCCCCATTCCAACCTGTCCCTTGACCGTTTGAAGAGAACAAAAGCATAGGAACATCTAGGGTTCCAGCCGCTCCTACCTTTTCAGCATTTGCCTTAATATGTTTAACTTCATTTATCATATTTTTAGTTGCCGTTCTGCGGTAAAAAATCACTTTATACATTTCTTTTTCCTTGTCAGTTAAAGTCCCATATTTTATAGCATCGCTTTCAGACAGACCCGAAATCCATCTAGTAAAACCAATATTTGCAGCAAAGGCACTTATATGAACTAGAGGCATATTTATATCATAATCTTTATATGCGGCAGGAACGGCCATATCCAATCCTATAATTGCCTTTACTTCATTCGGATAGACTTGAGCCCAATACAATGCTTCAATACCGGACATCGAATGAGGAAATAAAATATATGGCCCTTCAACGCCTGATTTTAATAGAGATTCTCTTGTTTCTTGTAAAATTGTATCCATATCACGGTCGGAATCTGTAATGTCGCTAAATCCATATCCTGCCTTTTCAACGACAACGATTCTATATTTATCGCTTAGCAACAAATATAAAGATTTAAAATCTAAAACAGGCGAGCTTGTGCCTCCGCCAGACATAAATACAAGCGTATCCTCTCCATCTCCTTCTATGTACACATGCATTTGATGCCCATTCACTTCTACCATTTTCCCCGTTGGTGTAAATAATTGATCTTCCTTTGATAATTGGTTTTGATGAATAATATAACTTGTCGTAATAATTAACAAAAGTATCGCTGTAACAATTGAAAAAAGTATCGTGATTCGTTTGAACACGTCTTTCAACCACCCCTCACAGGATTTTTACTATCCAACAAGCCTAACTTAACCAATAGAAGACACCATGGCTTTTAGAGTTCTAAAAGATAATCGATAAACTGTAGCTTTTGGCCATTCATTTCGAATTCATCATCACTTAAATACACTTGTTTAAAACCATTCTTTTCAAGAACCCTTTGAGATGCAATATTATTTGTTGTTGTTTTTGCTTTAATCTTTTTTACACTTACTTCTGTTTCTAAAAGTAGTTTTAAGGCTTTTGCCCCTATCCCTTTCCCACCATATTCTTTACCTACTCTATAGCCAACCTCTGCTATATCGTTCGTTTTATCTATATCTACTAAATTAATTCTTCCGACAATATTTCCTGAGTATTCCCTTATTAAGTAGGACCTTGATTTTTCTTCTTCTTGCTCTTCTAATAGCTCTCTATGTTTCAATTGAAACTTTTCAAACATATAATAATCTTCCCCACGACTGGGTACCATTTGTTCAAAGAATAGTCTATTATTCTTTTCAAACTGAAATAATTCTTCTGCGTCACTTTCTCGTAAGCTATTAATTAATATTTCCAAGCTAACTCATCCCCTCGTTCTTTAAAAATACATCACAAAATCCTTACGTAATAAAAAAACAATTCGATTGCGGTATCATATTGGCAACTTGAAACAAAGAAATATACAAACATTCCGCTCTAGCGCATATGCGTAGACTACTAAGAAAAATCACCCCTCTAAATCTTTCAATCGTCTCCGAATAATAGCTTCTGAAACACGAAGTATTGTGCAATTTCTCGATTACTTTTCCCAGCATTTTTCTCACCTTCTCATGCGTTATAACTCTAAATTATTTGTTATAAAGCTTTGTGAAAAATATATATGATTCTTTCATTCAAAAAAAGAAAGCAGATCTATATCTACTCTCTTGATTGTTTAGGAAAAATATAAAAATAAAAAACGAAACCAATGATAATTGCGGGTAGTAAAGCAATTCCTATATTTTGTACAAATGCACTTGCAAGCAATTTAAAAATCTCAATAATATCCTTAGATAAAATGTTTTGATACTGTTCTGCACCTGTCAAACCTCTGATTATTAAAGTTACAACAAAAATAATGATATAACTAATTAAGCTATATTTAATACTTAACTTTATATTTCTCTCCATTTTATTCCCCTTTCCTTACTTATTGTATGCTTATTATCACATATCAGAAATTCTATTAAAATGAATTTTCTGAAATATAAAAAAATAGAATACTGCCTAATAATGCGACAAATACTCATTAATTAGATTGTTGTCGCACTTCAAAAAGTCCGTATAACCATCCATTTCATAGATGAATTCTAGCAATTATCTCAAGGCATAATCTCCATCGTTTACATACCGTCCTCGATCGTCGGGATCATTATGATCAAATAGAAAAGCGCCATCTGAGATTACCATAAAACTTATATATTCTTCTTCGAAAACTCGGTATTCAACAAACTATAGATCAACATATCTTTGCATTCTCCTGTAACGCTATGGCATTCAAACTGTCTTAAGCAACCTTCTTCCTTAAAGTTGAATTTCGACAATAACTTCTTTGAAGCTATATTTTCTTCCGTGACAGTTGCCTGTATTCTTACTAGACCTAACTGATTAAATCCTATTGATAATACTTCTTTAACAGCTTCCGACATAATACCACGATACCAATATTCTTCAGATAATTCATAGCCTATTTCAGCTCGTTTACCTGCAAATTCACTCAAGAAAATGGTACCAATAATTTCATCCGTTTCTTTGTTAGCAATAGCAAAACGAATAATCCAACCTTTATCATAGCCTTTATTCCAAAAATTAATTACTTCATAACTTCTTTCTAACGTCTCTGGTCCATTCCAATCAAGATAACGATATACATTTTCATTTGAATAATAATTGAATAACGTAGGAGCATCCTCCAACTTCAACTTTCTTAATTTAATGCGTTCAGTTTGTACTGTTGGAAAAGAGGTTCCTAATAACTCGGTAAAGTTCATTTTTTTCTCTCCTTTTTTTGAATGAATATCAAAATAAACTAAAGATGAAAATTCAAAAGAGGCTGATTAGATTATATCTGCCCCGCATTACCTGAAAAAACCTCATACATATTTCATAAAAGAGAATAAGCCAATGTGGTCAAAAACCACACTGGCTTATTCTATTCTATTCTTCTTCTTTTCTCTTTTAGTACAATTCTTTGAATACTCTTTGAGGACAAATAATATTTTTCACCTAAAGTAGCCGTGTCCGCTCCCGACAGATAATCGTGATAAATATTAACGTCTCTTACATCCAATTCTTTTCTTGTCGCAGTATTGGATCCCCAGCCCTTTTTATGTTCTGCTCTCCGCGGTATATAAATATATTCACCATCCACATATTCTTGTATTAACTCTAGCAACTCAGCTGGTAGAATATGCTTTGCTTTTTTATAGCTCATATTTGCACTCCTAAATGTTAATATTTTTTAGGAAGAGCAAAGGCTATTTTATTTATCTTATATTGCAATAGCCTTTGCTATGCAAAAAAAGTATACCTTCTCATCAAACAATCCCCCCTCTATATCTTTGTAATTTTATTCCATCATATACTATATAATCAAAAATACAAAGGGGTTTTATAAATTCCCGTACGCTTTGATAAACAAATGAAAAAGTACAGCGATATAGCTGCTAATGTGGCAACTAGACTGTATCTGAAAAAGCTAAGGTTCTAACCGCTATGGTTGATGCTTTAAGATCGTATCGCAAAAAAGCTGATTCAATGAAGAATCAGCTTTTTTAGCATATATATTTATATCAATTTACTGTCTTTGAGTAAATCATAGATGATTGTGTCTTTTGTTTTATGAATACCAAATTTACCTATTTGTTTTAAGATAAATGGCGCATCTACATCTGTTAATTTTTTACCGTCAAGTAAGCGAGCAGTTGAAGATAATAAAGTACGGATATCATAAGTAGATGCAAATACTTCTGGAACGCCTCGATCAATATCTAATAATTGATAAACAGCTTCCATCGCTGTTCTTACTGAATATTCCGTTGTGAATACAGTGTCTCTTTCTGTTTCACTAAAATTACCCATGAAAGCTAAGTTAACAGATCCATTAGGGACAACTAAAGGACGGTCTCCCATTGCTCTAGGCATGAAGTAAGATGTTATATAAGGCATGTAACATGGAATTGTATTACAAGAATTTTGTGCTAAGTCCGGTATTTCGTCTACAGGCACACCCATATGGTACAACCACTCTTGCGCTATCTCACTTCCAGAGCATTCAGTAATACTCTTTTTAATAAAATCACCTGGTTTATTAGATAGTAAACCATAAATCCAAACGACTAATTGGTCTTTTGGTTGATCTTTAAAATGAGGTTGTCGGTTCAACGTATAGCTTAGCATCCAATTAGAATCTGTAGCAGTTACAATACCACCAGTAACTACCTTGCCTGCATACGGATCTCTTTTACTGATCTTTTCAATATAAGGAGCAACTTTAGCATCCAATGTAGTTAGTGTTGCTGAAACAAACCAACTTTCTTCTGGAAGATCATCGCAGAATTTTTCTGGTCTACCAAATTCAGAATCTTGAGAAGCGATGTTTTTCCAAAGTGACCAGCTTCCGCCTAAATCAGTGCTTATAGGGGCTGGTGTATTATTGTCACCATAAGTTGTACTTTCCGTGATACTACCATTTGTAACAAACACTAATTCATTTTCTGTTAGCTCAATATTCTTTTTCACACCATCTTGTTTTAACACTAAAGTATGAGCTACCTTTTTATCTCCAACTTTATCAACTAAAACATTCTCTACAACAGTATTAAATTGGAAATCAACATTATGGCTTTCTAAATATTTAATCATAGGAAGTACTAAAGATTCGTACTGATTATATTTCGTAAATTTTAAAGCAGATAAATCAGGTAGGCCCCCAACATGATGAATGAAACGCATAATATAACGACGCATTTCCATTGCAGAATGCCATTTTTCAAAAGCAAACATCGTAGACCAATATAGCCAGAAGTTCGATTCAAAGAACTCTTCAGAGAATACATCTGTAATTTTCACATCATCTAATTTCTCTTCAGGCGTAAAGAATAATTTAATCATTTCTTCAGATGCTTTATCAGATAATGTAAACTTACCATCATCCTCAAGTCTTTGACCTCTATTTTCAATCAATCTACATTTTGAATAGTTAGGATCCTCTTTGTTTAACCAATAAAATTCATCTAAAACTGAAGCGTTTTCTATTTCTAAAGATGGGATTGAACGGAATAAGTCCCATAAGCATTCAAAATGATCTTCCATTTCCCGACCACCACGAATAATGAAGCCTCTTGTCGGATTTAGAATACCATCAAGGCTACCTCCTGAGATATCTAGTTCTTCGAGAATATGAATATTCTCACCTTTCATTTGACCATCACGAATTAAAAAACATGCGGCTGACAGTGAAGCTAACCCCGAACCAACAAGATACGCTGATTTCTCATCAACACCCACAGGTTTTTTAGGACGTGCGAAAGCCTCATAATTACCATTACTGTAATACATAATACCGCCTCCATAAACTATTATCGTGATATAGCATACCATTAATTTGCTTGATAATGGTAAAATGAGAGAGAAATTAACAAAAAATTCAATTTCAGAGTTAGAATGTAGAAATACATATCCTTCTAATTTGACATGGCATTTTATTGTATTTTTATACCAATATCTTTTATAGCAACGGAACTTGCAATATATATAAAGTAGATTCTTCTTATGGCGATTACACTCGAAAGCACTAGATTAATTCATAATTCTCTTTCTACAATAGAACCATAAGGCTATCTTAAAAGGTTAATTTTTTAAGATAACCTTGCATAATTATTATATTAAGAAAACAAAAAGGAACTGAAGAATGATTTAAAGGCCCCCCTTATTTTATAAATCGTACAAATCGTTTCTTCCCAATTTGTAAAACTTCATCATTCATTACTATTTTATCAGTATCATCTACTGTAAGTTTTTCGCCATTTAAAGAAACGCCATTTTGTTTAATTAATCGTATAAATTCACTTTTACTTTGAATATAATCATTGGCAATTAATGCTGGAATAATATCTAGTACAGATTCTTTTCCTATTTCGATTAACATTGAGGAGATGTTACCGGGGATTTTTTTCTTTTGAAATGCTGTTTCAAAATATTGCTCCGCTTCCTTCATCGATTCTTCCTCATGATATAAAGTAGTAATAATTTCTGCTAACTCTAGTTTGATATCTCGCGGATTTTCACCTTTTAATAATCGCTTTTCCACTTCTTTTATTACTTTAGGATGCTCATCTGTCGCAAGTTCAAAGTATTTAATAATTAATGCATCAGGTACTTCCATTACTTTTTTGAACATTACTTCTGGTGCTTCATTTACACCAATATAATTCCCTAAACTTTTACTCATTTTTTCAACACCATCTAAACCTTCTAATAACGGCATGAAAATGGCAATTTGTTTCTCTAGTCCTAAATGCTTTTGCAATGTACGCCCCATTAAAATATTAAACGTTTGGTCGGTACCGCCTAATTCAATATCAGCAAAAATTTCGACTGAATCATACGCTTGCATTAATGGATAGAAAAATTCATGAATGCCAATTGGTACCTGACTGTTATAGCGTTTTTGAAAATCATCACGTTCTAAAATACGCGCTACAGAAGTCGTCGCAGCTAACTTAATCACTTCCTCAAATGTTAACTTTGATAACCACTCACTATTAAAACGTACAGTAGTCTTATCCTTATCTAAAATTTTAAAAATTTGCTCACAATATGTTTTAGCATTTTCCTTTACAATTTCATCACTTAACGCAATGCGCCCTTTGGCTTTTCCTGTTGGATCTCCTATACGACCTGTAAAATCACCAATAATAATGACCACTTGATGACCTAAGTCTTGCATTTGTTTAATTTTTCGTAGTACAACAGCATGCCCTAAATTTATATCTGGCGCAGAAGGATCTAAACCAAGCTTAATTGTTAAAGGCTTTCGTTCTCTAAAAGAATGCTCCAATTTTGCTAATAACTCTTCTTCATTAACAATCTTACCTACACCCTTTTGAATAATTTCTAATTGTTCCTCTGGTTTTAAAAACATACAATACAACTCCTTCAAATTGAATTAATATTGCAAGTTCTATAAGAGTAAAAATCAATTTCGCCTTGGCGTAATTGCGTCCGGAGGCTTTATCTTCATTCAGCAGGTGCTCTTCTGCTAAATGAAGATAAAAAAAAGTCCTTTAGGAATCAACCTAAAGGACGTGTATGAACGTGTTACCACCTTAATTTAAGAGTTATTCACATAACCCTTCTCAATAGGTACGGCTAAATGGCGATACCTTTGCATTGATTACGGATGCAACCCCGTCGTAGCCTACTAAAGTTCGGTACGCAGCTCCAAGATGTATTCATTTTAACTTTCCTTGCGTCTCTCATCGACCGGCTACTTTCTGTAAGTTCCATTAAAACTACTCGTTCTCTTCAACGCTTTTACTCTTATACTCCAAATCGTTATCAACAATTTTTCGTTATGCAAATCTTGTTAATTATTATAGTACCTTTATTTGAATTGTCAATAAATTAGGAGGATATTTTAAATTAAGTTGTATAAGTTTTGGAAAGTTAATTAACATAGCTCCCTAAGTATATTTACGGATACAATTAATAACTAAAGCCCTCTATGTGCAATATCTCATAAAAATTATAAATGGGCTAAATGAATAATCAAAAATACTATAGGAGGAATCATTAATGATGGCAGAAGGTTTAACGTATTAAATTTCTTGATCCCCAAAATACTTAAACCTGAAGCTAATATTAATATACCCCCTACAATCGTCACTTCATTTAGAAGATCATTACTTAAAGAATTCTCCATTAATATCGCAATTACATAAATAGAACCTTGCCATACAAATAATACGATCCCCGCAACAGCTATCCCAATACCAAAAGTGGAGGCTAAAACAATTGAAGTAATGCCATCCAACATACCGTTTGCAAGCAGATATGTATAGTCTCCCTTTAACGCAGCCTCAACGGGACCTAAAATTGATAAAGTCCCAATGCAAAATAATAAAATTGCAGTCGATAACCCTTCAGCTAAATTACCTTTAGAGTACTTATTTACTAAAGTATTAAATTTTGTTTCTAAATTTAGTTTTTGACCTAGTAAGCCTCCTATAGCTAAACTTACAATAAAAAGCACTGGATATTTGCTTGAAGGTAAATGTTGTACTAGTGCATTTATTCCTAATCCCATAGCTACTAGCCCCATAGCCTGCATTAAAATATTATGATATTCATCTTTTATCCCCTTTTTAAAGATACTTCCCACAATGCTCCCAACTATGATCATCATTGTATTAAATATTGTTCCTACCATAATCATTTCTCCTATTAAATAATAATCTTAACCCAAATGTATTATGAAGCTTAGCCATTTCCCCTATTGAAAATCGATTCTCCATTTAAATCTTCCTTTAGTCATAAGATATGTTTAATTTATCTTATCACAATACAGTTTATTGACCGTTATTAGTGAAACAAAAATAGGCAGCTCCGAATGACCTTTTTATAAACAATGCAACTTAATTTGTACCTATATATTTATCACTTCGACAGATTTTGACAAAAAAATGCAACACAATTTGATATATTGTTCTAGAAATCTATTATTCGAAGTAGATAAAAGAAAACATGAACTCTAAAGTTTTCGCGTACCTACTACATATTTAATAGCAACAACTTTAAGTGAGCTTTATTCGAGAATGGAGAATAAAATATGGATACACAAACCTACAAATATCCCAGACAAAAGATTAATGGGATTTGGCTAATAATAGCTGGCTTAGCAATGTTCTTACTTTTAATAAAATATAACGGCTATCCAAATGTTTGGCCTTTTGCCATCGCTTATGTGCTAGGAATGATTTGGCAATTAAGCTCAAAAACACGGGAGAAGTTAGCAGTCGGTCCTGGAACACGGGAACAAAAAAAGTGGTCTAATTTTTCAATTATGTTATTGGCTATTTTAGTTTTTGTCATTTTTCAATTTTTTGCCGATGATTATAGAACTTGCTGGCTATTAATTCTTTTAGCAGTCGGCGTTCATTTTTTACCTTTTATCCCTGTACACGGGAAATTAATGCTTTTTCTATCAATCAGTTTAATCATCAATGCATTCATAGGATTAATTATTACTACTGTAAGTCTAGATATCTTTTTCGTAATAGATGGCCTAATAAAGATTTTATTCGGTGTTATTTTTATTAAGCTAAGTCCTACGAATTTTTAAAGAAATCAGGTTTCTGTTTCGCAGTGATTCTTACAACAAATAAAAGAATCCATTTTGAAGACTAATCAAAATGGATTCCTTCCTAAACTTCTGTAATATTCCCCACATACAAACGCCCGGTTGACCTGTTTTCAAACTCTACAAGCAAATAAAACCTTAAGTAATCATGTAAAAAAATAAGCTACAAAGAAAAATTTCTATATTAATTTTTATTGTTCACTAGTTTGTGTAGATGGTTTTAATAAGAACCAAACAATTACTAAAGTTACTAGTGCTAATATAAAAGTACCCATATAAATAAAATGTACACTTGAAGCTAATGCTTCTTGCGATTCGGTTACTACGTTTGCTGTAGTTCCTTCATGTCCACTAGAAGTTACAAGATCAAGGTTTTTAATACCGCGTGCATGAATCATCGTGTTGAACATCGCCCCGAAAACTGCCGCTCCTAATGTTTGGCTAAACGTATTGATAAATGTGTTTAAGCCAATTGCTGTCCCGCGCGTATGATTTGGAACAGCCGCTTGAATTGTTACCATGTAGATAGGTGTAATAAGCCCCATCCCTAAGCCGAATAATCCAACTGCAACATAAATGAGGAATGCTGGTGAATCTGTTGACAAAGTAAATAATGAAAAGGCAGCAACCGAAAGAACGCTAGCTCCAAGTAGAATGATTTGTTTCGTATTTAAGCTACCAATCAATTTACCTGAAAAGATAGTGCCAAATGTCCACATTACAGGTAGTGGCATTAAAATGAGTCCGGCGTCTGTCGCGTTTTTTCCTAATACACCCTGGCTCCAAATCGGAAGATACATTGTAATACTAATAATCATTGCACCAGAAATAAGAGTTAGTATATTTATAATAGATAATGTACGGTTAGAGAAAAGTGCTAGCGGAATTAATGGTTCCGGCGATTTTTTCTCAATGAATAAGAAAATAATGAATGAAACAGCTGCAAAGATTAAGAGGCCAACAATTGTCGTGTCCCCCCAGTTTTGCTTACTGCTACCTGTTAATAACGCGTATAGTAGAGCGATTGTACTTAATGAGAATACTGTTGCACCAAGATAGTCGATATGATGCTTAGCAGGCTTAATAGATTCTTTATAATAAATGACAATCATTATGCAAGCGATAATTCCAAATGGAACGTTTAAGAAGAAGATATAGCGCCAAGAAAGGGAATCAACTAAAAATCCGCCAACTAATGGTCCGATAACACCTGAGATACCCCAAACAGCACTAATCCAACCTTGTGCTTTTGCACGGTCTTTCACTTCGCTATATAAGTCACCAATGATGGTCATTGTTATTGGCATAATGGCGCCAGCACCTAGACCTTGAAGGGCACGAAAGACAATGAGCTGTTCCATCGATGTAACGATACCGCAAAGTGCAGAGCCAATTAAAAATATTGTAGCTCCGATAAGTAAAACTTTTTTACGACCGAATAAATCAGCCAGTTTCCCGTAGATTGGAGTCGAAACAGCTGTGGCAAGCATATAAATTGCATAAACCCAACTAACAAGTTCGACGCCTGACAAATCATTCGTTATACGGGGGATTGCTGTACTAATAATTGTTCCTTCTACAGCAGAAAGAAATGTCATTAACATTAATGATAAAATAACTTTTTTTCTCATATTTTTCCCTTTCACTTCCATCTAATTAAAAAAACCAATATATAACTAAGTATTTTTTTATTATATATCAACTAATAACTATGTATCTTCTAAAACGTCAAATTGAATATCTCCATCCTTGAAACTGATATCAATAAAACAATTATCGTCAGACCCCATTAATTTCTCCCTCATTAGCATTATGTACTTCAACTGATCTGCCCCGGTTAGCACAAAAGCGATCGCTCTAATTGAACAATCGCCCTCGTTAATGAAACAAGAAAAGTTATTCATTAACCTTCTTGATAATTGCTCATTATATAATTCACAAGACAAACATAAATTTTAACACAAATATCCATAAAAAAACCACCTCAAAGAATAGCTAAAGAGGTGATTGATGTGAAGAGATAATAAAGTTGTAAATTGAGAAAGGTAGAATATAGGAGCGTTATAGTTAATCTCATTTAAAAGAGCTTGTTAATTTAATTAAAAGGCCCAACTTCTCTGCAAATTAATATAGAGAAATTGGGCTTTTACGTTACTCCATTTAGTTATATGGATAGGGCTATCTATAGTAGGGGTTAGATTTTCAATTAAAAATGTTTCTCTTCAAGTTCTGTTAAATTCCTACTGGGCTTTCTGATATTCATAATGCAGGTCATTTTCCAGACTTAAGTGGAATACGAAGCTCTTCGTTTGGCTTTTCAATTGCATAACTATAAATGTAAATATCTAGCTCTTTCTTGTTGAAATTTTTATACACGTCAATAGATTTATTACTTCCAGTCAGGTTAGGTTCCGGTCTCCCTAAGTTCTGTTCTTTACCGTCCAAATAATAAGTTCGATCGACTCCACCAAATGTCGGGTCTGAGCTCAAGGTTTCCACATAGAGGTTATTATCCTTCAAATAATAAGTCCATGAGATTGGATACCCCGCAATGCTAGACGTTGCGGTTTGATGTTTTTCTGATATGTCAGTCAAATGGATTGGTTTGTCGTTCTCGTCTCCGTAAAAACCATCGATACGGTGCTTCGCGACGAGGGTTACAGGCTGATTAGCCAGAGCAGCTGCATCCATCCCTGCCATTTCAAAGCGTAGCTCTGGTTCGTTAGGTTGTATATTCATAAAATACCCATCTAACAGAGTTCCACCTACATCTAGTTGATACTCTTTAAAAGGAATAGCGTTGTGGTCGTCTCGAGTAAATTTCAAACGAACTTGGGTTGGTGTAACCTTCATTTCGTGGATTTTCGTGCCAGGCACATTGTCCATAGGGATATCTAGAACTTGCTTAAATGACCCATTTTCCAACTGTTTTTTGGAAAGATTCATATTTATGCTCCAAGTACTTTTTTTTGTTTCTAGTATGCGATCATAAGAAAGCCGGAATTTAGTTCCTTCTTTACGTAAGGTTTCAGACTTAAATATTTGATTCAAGATTGCTCCTCCGTCTAGGTATGAAGACCCTTCCGCTTTTTCAACAGATTTAACCGTATCATTGATTACCTCGAAATTTGTCCATCTGCTCTCCAGTTCAGGATCCGTAAGAGTAACGGTTGATTTCAGGAGAACTTTACCTTCAGCTTCTTCAAAAGACTGCAAGGTCACGCTATCCAGCCCATCCTTTTGAATTGGGAACACTTGCGTAGTAGAGTCATTAGGATTATAGCTGATGGACTGCTTCTTATTGTCGAACAATCGCATGTTCTCCATTATAAACTCAACATCGGCCGTCTGCCCTTTACCAACCCAGTCCGTTTCAAAATACCCCTGGAATTCACCAAGATCCTTATTCCACTTGTGACCATGATGTCCTTCAATAAAGTTGCCCTTCGAATCTTTTAGTCCGATAAGTTTAAAATCTATATCCGTTACATCCTGGGATGTTTCAGGTTTCAAACTATACAGCACTACGGTTCTGTTCTCATCTATAAACGCCGTATGTACAGTTAACGTAACACCCTCCTTTGTAACGGATTGCTCAATCTTTTGACCTAAGCCCTGCTCTAATGCGGACTGAATACCTTCCCTATGAGAAAGCATGCTGGACCAGTCATAATTCAGAGCTGCATAAACTGGTGTAGCCATCAAAGCTACAGATAGCCCTGCCACCAATGCAAAGCGCTTTCGTTTTCGAGGACGGAGCACAACTGGTTCACCTCCAGCAACCTTTAGCTCGTCCTGCTGGATACTGCTCCACATCTGATCAAAGTCAGGGTAATCGACGTTATTTGAATCCTTCATTTGGTTATTAACCTTGTTTTCAATGCGTTCCAAATTGGTTCTCTCCCTTCAACCATAAGTTGTTTTTGTGTTCAAGCTTTTTGCGCATGATTTTCAATGCCTTATGGAGTCTCGACTTCACTGTACCCACAGGAATCTGCAGGGTTTCAGCGATTTCTACCATGGATAGCTCACCGATATAGCGGAGTGTAACAACTGCCATCAATTTGTCTGGTAGTTGCTTCAGTAGTTCCTCCCATTCTTCCTGAGCTGTTTTTTCTACTACAATCGTGTCTACGGATTTATTTGAAAATGTGGCCTGCTCATGAAGCCATTGAACCTGACCCTGTTTATCCCGCTGAGTCTGATTCCGTTTTAGCAAGTTTAAGCAATGGTTCATTGCGATGCGCATGATCCAGGCACGCGTATGCTCAACGCTTTGCCAATCCTGACGAAAAACGGTGATAAATACGTCATGGCAGAGATCTTCCGCATCTTGTGAGTTTCGCAGCATGTAATAACATGTGCGGTATACATCCTTGTTATAAGAATCGAATAATTCACGCTCTGTCAATCCAAGGCACTCCTTTCTCTGCGTTATACTTTATAAACAAATGAC
>NZ_JBNNUX010000003.1:0-36396 GCF_050280145.1 Lysinibacillus sp. NPDC093688 | reverse complement strand
CGTGCGGTATACATCCTTGTTATAAGAATCGAATAATTCACGCTCTGTCAATCCAAGGCACTCCTTTCTCTGCGTTATACTTTATAAACAAATGACCAATGGAAAAGGTTCATCTTTTTTGGTTAAATTATTCTTTAATTATACTTAACCCCTTTTTGTATACTTTGTTATTCAATACTAAGACATCTACAATAGAAGACCTAAAGAAACCCCGCATTTTGAAACAATGTCAAAGCGCGGGGTTCAAATTTTATCTATATTTAATTATCAATTATGCCTCAGCATAATTGCGTCCGAGGCTTTGTGTAAGTCCAAAGTAGAGGAAATCATCCAATTTGTGTTGATAATCCATTTTCTAAAAAGGGATGTAATAAGTCATTTACAACCTCATAATAAAAGCAGACGGCGATATAGAAGCCCATTATAGAACTTCTAAACCATCTGCTTCTGTTGGGAAGTACTTTCAAGTTGGAGAAAAGGTAGTTCCTCTTCCTAAGTCTCCAATTCTACACTTCTCCTTTTTTACGTGCTGCCATTTCATCTTTCATTTCTTCTTTTAATCCTTCAATCGACTTTTGACGTCGCTTATTTTTTTCTTTAATCATTTCACTTTGCATAGGGTCTGCAAACTCCAAACTAATTTCCGCTTCATGAAGTTTTTCTTCAGTGTTCTTAACGATATCACGAATTCGTTCAACGTTATTGGATCTATCATCTGGTTTCGAGTGTCTTGAATTGGCCATTGTAACCTCCTAAAATTTCGACGTGACAATTAGTTTGTATTTTTTTTATGTTTATATGTACACTAATTTTTACTAAGAAAAGTGCTTTTGCCCTTTTTGGCACAACAAGCACTGGAGAAAGGCTTACAGTTTTCTTGCCAAGTGAGGAGACAAAAAGCCCTTAAGGAAATAGTTCCCTTAAAGGCTTTTTTACTAAAATAACTATATTAAGGTACAACTTACCCTTAATGCCCGTGCTCTTTGGCTTTTTTTATTGATAAAATGGCTTCACTTTGTACTCGTTTTTCTCCAAATGATAGCGAATGCTTTTCTCACCTAAGAAGTGACCTGAACCAACCACAACAAAGTACGTACCTTTTTTCTCTTTAAGTACATTCATGATTTTCTTTGCCATTTGTTCATCACGTAAACCAAATAGCATTTCATTGTACTCTGACGATCCGCCTTCCATCGCTTGGAAGCTTTTTGCAAACTCTTCAACGTTCCCCTGCTTCCAGCTTGTAAACCACTCTTGGAGGATGTTAGATTGGTTTTCTTCAGATGGATTGATGATGTTATCCAACACAGCAACTAAAGACTGCTCCTGTGCTTCTGGCGATAACGCGTCAAACATATCAACTTGTGCTTTCATACCTTCTAATTCAATCACTGGCTTTTGTTGCAGCTGTGCATTTAATAAAAAGTACATATCAATACCGTGCATCGCCATTTCTTGTGGTGTCATACCAAAGGAATCATCTGTTGACAGCATTGCTAGGGTGCTTGACAGCGTCCAAGGCTTTTGCAATGTCAGTTGTTCCATCGGAAGATTGTATAGCTTTGCAACTTTCTCAAGCTTCGCATATGTTTCTGGTGCAACAGCATCTTTCAGTGTTGAGCCATCTGAATACATTGCCTTTTCCGCATAATAATCATGCCCTTTCGTATCCAGAAGATTTGCCTCTACTAATAGCGCATCCGCTTCATCGAACGCCTTCACTAATTTTTGATCGAATGGATATAAGTCAGGTGTACCTAGGTGAATGGAGCCCAGTAAATACACACGCGTATCCTCATCCTCTACTACCCAGGCTACCCCCTTTGCCCCTTGCTCTGCAAGTGCATATGTACTCTGAATGAATCGAACAGCTAGTAGCACAGCTTGTTGCGTCGTTGCTTTCTTCTCTAATTGCAGTCCGTTTGAAGAACCTTGTAAAATATTATGTTCTTTCATAAATTTAATGGCATCTTTGCCAACAGGTAAATCATAACGCGCCACGATATTATACAAACGCTTTACAATATCACCGCGTGTGTTATCGTTCTTCACGCTTACTGGCTTATACTTTTTATTTTCCGCTAAGCCCAATGAGGCAATTTTCTTTTCCGTTAATGCCAGTAGTTCATTTACCTTTTCCACAGAGATTTCTTGAAGGAAGTCTTCGTAATACCATTCAATTGGGAAAATCCCGTATTTTTCACCCTCGTTTAAGGTCTCAATAGCCCACTCACTAATCGATGGCGCTAAGGGAGGTGATTGCTCCTCCGCATGGATCACTGGCACAACTGTAGTCAGCATCAATGAAGCGCCAAGCAACGCAGCACCCGTACGTTTCATTATCTTTTTCATCATATTATCTTCTCTCCCTTGGTCTTATTTTCTGAGTTAACATCGTTTGAAATTATAACATATACTACCGCTCTGTTTTATACTAAATGTGAAAATGTTTACAATTTTGTATTGACTTGAAAAACCAGAAGATGCTTGGTCATTTAATATGTATATCCATCCTAATTGGGTTTCAAAAAAGAAAAAGCCTTGTAGAGATATCTCCACAAGGCTTTTATATTTTGAACGGTTTACATTACAAACTTATTATTTTGAAATAGAACCGTCTTTAACTTTGTTGTTATTAGCATCAACTAGGTTTGTTGATTTGAATTCAACTACAACGCTATCTGTTTGAGCATAATCAGCTTTAGTTTTAATAGTAAGTTTACCACCAGTTACAACAGCAGAATCAAGAGCTACAGTTGATCCAGCAATTTTAACTGTTAAACCTGTTGGTGTAGTTTGATCAGCAATAGTTTTAGAGAAGTCTACTGTAAATGTTTTGCTATCTACTACTGTTACTTTAGAAGCTACAGGTGCAACATTTTCTTTAAGTGTTACTGTAGTTGTAGCTTTACCATTTTTAAGTGTGTTCCCTTTAGTATCTACTACATTCTTAGCTTCAAGTACACGTGGACCATTAGCAGTGATAGAACCTTCTGGTAAAGTGAATTTTACTTTTTTAGTACCGTCTACAAATTGAAGTTGAGTTCCAGCTGGAAGTTCTTTTCCTTCAAGTGTGTAGTTAGCAGCTGTTGTTGCTGTTGCAGTCACATCTGCAGCGTATTCAACAGTAAATACTTTGTTATCTGCATTATCTGGTACCACTGATGCAAATACTAATGAATCTGTAGGAGTTACAGGTGTAGCTTCGAACGTTCCAGTTGTAACATTGAATGTAATTGTATCTGCAGTCACGTTGCCAGCTAAATCTGTAACTGCTTTAGCAGATAATTCAAATGTATATGTTGAGTTGCTATCTAAATCAATGTCAATTTTCACTGTATTTTTCTCAGCACCCTCGATTTTACCGTTACCATCTATGTCGAAACCAGCTTCAGCTTTGACCGGTGTTACTTTTCCAACAGTGTAAGCAATACCATTTTGAGTTTTAAGCGTTAATTCTCCATCTACTTTTACTGGTTCACTAAAAGTAAGGTATAAAGCATCTACGTCTGTAGTAGAATTTACATCGTCAGCTACTAACATTTTAGTTGAAGCTGATACAAGTGTAGCAGGCGTTGTATCTTTAGTTAGAATAGCATTGAACTCAAATGCATCTCCTGCATTACCAGCTAAATCCTTGTGCCCTTCAACTTTAATGTTTGTGTTAATAAAATTAGCTGTACCTAAAGCGTCTTTTGCATCGATAGTGAATACAGTTTTATCAGTAGCATCTTTAATATCAGCATCTGTTAAGATGAACTCTTTTGATCCAACAGTTACTTTTGCATACCCTTCAGTTCCGTTAAATTTTTGTTTCTTTAATTCTTTTGAGAAATCAAAAGTGATTTCTGTACCGTTCACTGATGTTGAAACAGTTGGTTTTGTATTATCAACGTCTGCTTTAGCAACTGTGAAGTTAACAGCAATAGGATTAGCGATATTGTTAGCGAAGTCAGTTGCGCCAACAATGTCCACTTTATAAGTTTGTTCAGCAGTTAAATCTTTGATTGTTAACGTTTTTCCAGATAATTTATAGCTATCCTTAGCAAGTTCAGTACCATTTAAGCTTATTGTTCCTTCACTTTGTACAGGCTCATCGAAAGTGATAACTGCTGTAGTACCTTTTGCTTCAACAGATTTTACGCTAACAGGAGTTGTATCTGCAAATGTGATTAATTTATTAAACTCTTCAGTTAGAACTTTAGCATCTGCTTTTGTTTTGATTGGTTTTACAGTCACTTTGTCATTAGTTAATTTTAACTCTTTATTAGTTGTTAAAATAACAGTCATTCCGTCTTCAGACACTTCTGCTTTCGTGATAGTTACACCATTAATAGCATATTTCGTTGTCATTTCAGCATCAGTTTTATCAACAGCTGTGTTGAACTTCACTTCAAGTTCCTTCGCATTAAGTCCTTTTACAGAATCTACAGCTGGTGTTACCTCTTTAGCTGTTGCATCAATTGTACGTTTTACCATAGTAGCGAATTCTTCACGGCTAATTTTATCTTGTGGTGCTAATAATGAGCCTTTACCATTGATTACACCGTTTTCAACAGCTGTTTCTAAGAAAGATACAGCCCATTTAGAAGCTTTAGAAGCATCTGAGAATTTGCTAAGATCTGCTTTACCTGTTAATTGGTAACCTTGCACGATAACTTTAGCAGCTTGTTCTCTTGTTAGTTGAGCTTTAGGTTCAAATTTACCATTGCCCATACCATCAAATAATTCAGGTGAAGTTGCAAGCACTGCGTTATAGAACCAGTCATTTTCATTTACATCAGAAAAATCTTCTGTTCCTGTAGGTTTTAAATCCAATGCTTTTGATAAAATCTCAGCAGCTTCTGCACGAGTAAGCGTACCAGCTGGGTTGAAGTTTCCTTTTTCATCGCCTTGGATGAAACCTTTGTCAGTTAAAAATTGTACGGCTTCTTTTGCCCAAGATGAAATGCTATCTGCATCTTTAAATTCAGCAGCTGATGCTACTGGTACGATTGCTGATGCTACTAGAGCTGCTGTAGCTGCAGTTGCGAAAAATTTACGACCTTTGTTTTGCTTTGCCATTATTATATTCCTCCAGAACTTTAGTAAAATTAGATTATTCTGCGAAAACAATATTATCGCTCTATTAATTTTTAAAATATGTATAATAAGTTTTCGAAAATAATATATTTATTACAAAAAACTATATATAAAGCATCTTCTAAATTTATCATGATTAAATTTCCCAATCATAATTTGCCTTACTAGACAATAATATTACTTCGATTCCAAAAAATAAATACTAAAAATAAGGTAATATTACTATGAAATTGGTCTAACAGGTAATTTATACCTCTCCGATTGGTAAATAAAATACACAATATCCAAATAACGGTATTTATACATCCGCGCAAATCAAAGATGGTAAGGCAAATGCAATTGGACAGTTATTTCGGGAAATGAGAGCGCCATCTCAAGGTGGGAACGTTTCATCCGAAATGAGCTTAGATACTGAACCGATTATGAAGCCTTATTTCCACAGTAACGCTATCATTATTGAGAATGTTTATGGTGAGATTAGGGCGGATTACTACATTAATGGAAAACAAGCTGATATTGCATCCAAGATAAATGTTTATTCTGAGATCATACAGAAACTACCATAAATAATTATTAATAATTAAAAAAGCAGTGCCCCATTTTTTTCTGGGCACTGCTTTTTTAAGGAAGCAAACATCACCGTATTGGCCACCCTTCAGTCGATGAACCAATATTGATGTTAATGTAAAATAAATAGGTAAATAGCTAGTACCTAATTTAAAATTTGAATATATTAGTTTGAGCTTCGTATTACCATTGGAGTTGTAAGTGGGAAACAGGCTGAGCTAAGTATTAGCGTGAGTAATTCTGCTAATACTTTAATGAGATCCCTTTAATATTAATATTGACTTGCAAGAGTACTGAAAAACGATATTCAAATTATTGAATGGAAAAAAATATTGATATCTTATTTTAGTGATGTTTATATAACAACAGCTGAGTTGTTTTACAATAGGGCTCTTAGAGAAATAGATCAACATTTAAGACTGTTGATCTATTTCTCCTCCTGCCTTTTTCAAAGCTCTTTGAAGTTGATAAATTTTCATCATACTAATTAATCCAACTAATAGGGCTCCCAATAGGACTGATCCAATAATAACGAGGATCAATGGCCACTCAGCTTTTCCAAGTAAATAATTAACCGTTACCTTGTCAACATTTATAACTGAAAATACCGCGATAATTAAGACCACAATTATTGCTAATATTAAGTTCCATTGCCTTTTCATAAGCCACCTCATTCATTGTTATTTAACGATTCTATATTCACTATTATAGAATCTGGATTAGCTTAGGACAATCAATATTTAGCAGCAAGGGTATTACCCTTTTTTAAACAACTCTATTATTTTTAAAATATCTTTATTACCATGAAACATCCAAAACAAAAAACATCCGCTCGCTTCTTTTATTACAAGCGAACGGATGTGAATTGCACGATATTTAAATAATTATTTTTAACGACTTTATATATGCTAACAAGAAGATGTCTAAGCACAACTTAGTCGTGACGTGAAATCACTGAAAACACTGATTCCTACGTCACTTAAAATCATCAAAAACACAACTTAATCGTGATGTGATTTTAAAAATCAAATTATTTTAACCACAACTTAATCGTGACGTAACTTTAAAACACTTCAAGACACTTTTTCGAACATCTATTCTAAGTCGTACCCTATTTACTTTTATTATATAGATATTCATCAAACAATTTATGCTTTTCTATGTATTCATTTGTTTTCAAAAGATATTGCAGTTCGGCTTTTATACTTGTCCTATCAAGTGTCAAATAAATCCATGAATATACTTTAGATTTTTCAAACATTATACCCTTACTAACAATTGATTTTAAATATAATAGCACTTGTTTATCTCTTTTTATCCAATTAATAGAGGTCTCCGAGCATATTGATAAGTCCTCTGGTTCAAACCATTTCTCTCTTTTATTTTCTTTAAGTAACTCTTCAATTTCAATTGAACTGATATGTAATTTATTTGAAACTGTTTCTATGCTAAGACCCTTATTATAGATTAATGATAATACATTGATTTTCCATTCTTCTGTTTTATAAAACCATGTTTCAATCAAGTGCCAATCCTTAATTCTGAAAATCTTGTCATATTCACAATTACATTGAACACATTTGAAATTTATGATTAACCTTCTTTTTTGCTTATCAAAATATATTTTAGCATCTTGTATATTACATTGATTAAAGTTCTCACAAAAATAATTCAAACATGGAAAAGGTCCAATTTCTCCTGTTGGGAGAGTTAAATTACATTTCATAAAATCTGATAAAGAGTTAAAAAAGAAATTAATAAAAAATAATGTCTCAATATAGGTGAAATGTATATTACATATTAGAGGGTATTCTACAATTTGCTCATATATCCGTTCATTAAATCTTGCCAGTTTCATTAATTCATTTCCATAGTATTTCTCTATATCTGATCTAAGTTTTAATACATCAACTTGTCCTGTAGAATTTACATATCCATTTGCGATTAAAACCAAGTAGAACTTACCGTACCTAAATTTAAAATACAAATTCGATTTTTCCTTATTTAACTTCAAACTTTGTTTTGCAAATTTACGTGCATAAAACCTTGTTTTATTCGAGAATTCCACAAATACCCCAGTACTTAAATCTCTAATTTTTAATGTTTTCAATGAAGTTTTACTTTCACTATAATTCCAATTTTCCAAAATAACATCATGTTTTAAACAAATTAAACTTGTGGGTAATTGGTGGGGCAACCTCCAATATGATTCACCAAGATTTTTAATGTCATCCCGAACACAATTAGGGCAAAACTTTAAAGTAAATGAGTTACTCAATAGTTGGGGTTTTACATTTGATTTTCTCTCTTTTAAGCCATAAATCATATAATGGAGTAAATCATTACTTTGAATAGGAGGGAGAAAATTACAATAGTAATTAAAAAGAGTATGATGAATCAAATAATACTCCTTATCTTGTGAAAAGGGTCCTAATGTTTCAATAAAATTTTGTATATTGTTTGGTAGCAGAGGATTTATCCTAGGTGAACCTAGTTCAGTTAATGTAATTTTTTCATTCTTATTTAGACTCCTTTCATGGTATCTGGCAAACAAACTAAAGAGTAATTCATCTTCTTGAATAATTGGAAAGAATGAGTTCATGTAATCACCTCATAAACGTTTTATTCTCCACATCTTAAGTCGTTCTCTATACTGTTCATTCGATTCAGTTACTGATGCAAGTAGTTCTTTTGTTAAAGGCATTTTCTCTAACTTCTTTTCAACTAAAGCTAATTTTTCAATCGCAATCCCTATATGTCTTTTTGTTAATCGCACGGGTTTTGTATCATTATCTATTGTTAATAAATATCTCTTAATTAGATTCAATATTTCCAAATCCCTTTCACGCCAATTTACTCTTGATACTATTTTTGTACTCTTTATCGACGCTGGTGAATTATAATTTAACCACTCTTTATCATATCTATATAGCCATGAATATATATTAGGATTTAATTTTCTTAATTTGGTTTTTGAATATGTTGGATTCTCTTTTTTAGTTCGTAACCAACTACAGCGATAGTCTATTATATTTTTCGATTTTTTAATTACTTCATCATCATTTTTATTTTGTCTATAATACTTAATTGCTGTTCCAACATCGACTTTCAATAATTTAGCTGCTTTTCTAAAGCTTAAATGCTCGTTATCAATATATTGAAATAACTTATCTTCCCATATGCCACCAAAATTCCTAACAAACCTGTATTCATACATTCCTTCTTTAGAAGTATCTGGGCCCAAACGTGTATACTTAAACTCACATTTACAATTAAATATTCCAATTGGTCTTCCTGTGTCAGTACATCTCTTTATACTTAGATTATTCACTACTAAATCTTTATAATGTTCTGCAGCAGGGTTTAAACACGGGAAAGGGCCTTTTCCAAATGGACTTTCAAAATAATCCATCTCAATAGTATTAATTTCTATCTCTAAGAAATTCATTAATAATAAATGCCTTACAGGATGGAAGGATATTCGATGTTTACGTGTAATGGTTTTTAACCAACAAGACTCTCGTTCTAATAAAGGGACTGATTGAAAATAACCCAAAATGTTCATACCATAAAACTTCATAAACTCATTATATAAATCGGTTTGTCGTACATGACCGCCTGCTGTGGCTAATCCTTTTTTTCCTAGCTTGTCTTTATACAGAGACACTAAATTTAAGGAGTTAACATTTATATCTTTCATCAACAACTTATTACTATTATTGGCTATATTAATTAAATGATTAATCTCTGCAAAAGTTACATTATTTCCAATACATCTGGTATCAATAGAAGGGATGCAATTATTTTTATTAGGTGTTACTAACTGTGAATTTTTGTTTCTATATAGTACTGAACTAAAATGTAAAGACTCATTATGCTGTAAACAAATAAATACACTAGGAAGCTGATGGGATATTCGCCAATAAGACTCACCGAACTCTTGTATATCATTATTAAGGCAAGAAGGGCAGTATTTAAAGTATTTAGTTTCTTTTACTTTACTTTGAATCTGCCCTAGTATCATTTGAATGTTATTCGTTTTCTTTAATTTAACTGCTTCAATAATTGATTTTTTATCAGAATTAATAAGAAAGTTTGTAAAGTAATAAAATGGAGTTTGTTTAAACAATAGAGGCTCAAAATCGATATATTCAAATAAACGTAACTGTTCCATTACTATCGCCAAATTAGATGGGAAATCAGGTGTTAGTTTAGATCGACTATCATTGAATAATTTTTTTAGTGTGTTTCTTAAACTTAACTCAGTACTTTTAGTGGAATATCTAGCGAAAATACTATAAAGTAATTCATCTTCATATGGAAATGGAAACCAACCAATCAATATTATCCCGCCCTAAAATAGTTTTTTGTCCGAGAAAGGGGCTATGATTAACTCTTTATTAATTAAAGAATCATGCGCTGAATTTCTCTCTTTGCGACCATTATCGACTATTTTAAAGATAATATTCGTTGACCTTTTATTCTTTTTATTTTTCACTTTTTCATTCTCATATTGAACATGTTGGTTAATATTTGTTAATGCTAATTGAACAGCCTCTTGGGAAGAAATTTGTGGATTTTCTTTAATTACTTTTTTCGCTACTGTCTCTGCATATTTAGCTTCAACCTCAAGGTTAATTAATGTTAAGATAACCTTTTGTAAAACTGAGATTTCTTTCTCTTCTCTTTTAGCTGCAATATTTTCTTTTTGTTTAGTTATTAAATCCCTCATATTAACCGATTTTTCTCTTTGTAAAAGAAAATCTTCAACGTCAAACGGTGTTATATCATCATACTGCATTATTTCGTCTAAATTTCCTTCTTTTAAAGCTTGAAGCATTTTACGTGTCATTTTTAAATACTTTTTGCTAACTTGGCTAATCATACTAGTGGATATTTTCTCTATTCCAGATTCTATAGCATCTGATTGCGCTAACATAAATAACTTTACTGCTATATCTACAATACCTTGACTTTCCTCATAAAGAACATCTTGCCACTCTTTAGTTAGCTCTACCTTTTCCTTAGTCCATTGATATTTCCACATACTACTTAATAGTACTTCCCAATTGTCATCTTTTTTCATTTGTTCCCAGATTAGCTCCCCATGACCTCCAGCCCTCCTGGCTTGCCGAAAATTCACTTGAAGTAATTGCTTTGCCTTAGTAGTACCAATCAGGACAATTGGAATACCAATTTCATTAACTAAAGTGACCAAAAAATTCATCATGCTATTCGAAACCTCTGATTTTGCAGTAAGCATATGCTGAATTTCATCTATTACTAATACACCTAAAAAGTGCGCTCTCGCTAATTGACCAATGTGTATAATTAAATAACTCAGCGACTCTCTTTTAAGTCCTTGCTTAAAATAAGTTGTCCCCAATATACCGTCCATTTTTGTAATAAAATCCAAACATAAGGTTTTAGGTGATCCGTCATTAGGGCAGTTTAACTTTAGCCAGGGGACCTGCATAATATTTAACGGATATTTATGAATAATTACCTTTGGATATAACGATAAAACTCTTTCAATAGCTGATGATTTACCCATACCAGAAAAGCCTATAATCGATAAACTAGAAGCTGTTTTTCTGATATCAGGAGGAAGCCCTAATGGCTCTTTATTTTCCAATCTTCGATGTAACTCGATCAATGTTTCAGCATGAGTTTTATTTCTTGGGTTTCTATACACATAACCATCTCTCAATAATCTTGAGAATCGTATTTCTAATTCAAGCGTTTTCTCTAATGGTTGATAAAAGCGAATTAATCTTGTAAGTGAATGGTATCGATAATGAGCAGAAAGTTGCACTTCATTTTCATCATATTCAGGTAAATACCCTAATTGAACAAAAGCCTCTTCAATTGATCGAATAGGAGGAAGAGCTTCAATTAATGGATTATCACGATAATCTGCTATAACCTGATTAGTATATTCTGCACTTATGGCATATTCTCCATTATTTAATTGAATTAATGTTTTCATCTTTTTATTTCCCTTTATTTTCAAATAATTTTTTTATAGAAAATCTAGGTGTTTCTTCTTCTGCATTAGATTCATTTATTGCTAATGTATTAGGATTTACATCTTGCTTCTTATCTTCTAATTTAAAGGCCATTTCTTCAAACATTTGATTACGTTCATTACGCTTATGATCCTTTATATTTTTTGTTCTTTCAGATTTACTTATAGTTTTATCAATTTTCTCTTCTTTTTTCTTGTCGGCCTGTCTAACAATTGATTCAATGTTGGAGTAAAAATTCAGTTCATTTTCTAATTGAGTATGTTCAAAATCTTTTTGACCATCTTTTTCATATTCTAACAATTGATTAATTTCTTCTATCGTCTTGTCTTTATATCTCACCTGATGTTCTATAAGTGTACAGCGAATATATAGATCCCCATCATTTGAATGTAAATAAATATCGTTCATATTTCGTGGGTCATAGGAAAAATCCACTTTCCAACTTCCATCTCTTCTTGCTTTCGAAAACCATTGTTCATCTATGGCTCTACGGGTAGTATAAAACATCTTTTTATACCTAATTCCTCTTTCAGTTACAGTTGCTACATCTCTTGGCAATAAATAAAATTTGACCTTGTTTATATCGTGTTTATGAAGTTTTCCTGCTGCATTCTTAACTCCCCATTCCCATAATTTGATTGGTATTGGCTCTACATTATCCCTTATATGTTCTTCGCTTCTCACATAATCATTCATATAAAAATTGTTATTATAATAGAGAACGAAATTTATCAATATTTTCGTGTATTCCTCAATATTAAGACTTGCCTCTAATCTATAATCCTTCGTTCCTCTCTCACCATGGTCTTTATGTACATATCCAGGAAGGAGGGGTCTTATTTTTTCTTGAGAAGAATCAAATAATTTTTCGACAATTCCTTTCCAATCTGGGCGATAGGGTGGTGTATTACTAATTCTCGGTCCTAATCCTTCAATTAAGTGATTAACACCACTACTTGCTAATTCTCCTCTATCCCCAATAAAATTGTTAGGTAAATGCATTGAAGGCCACATTTCTTGAGATATATTTATACCATACTTTTTACAGTATTCCGCCTTATCAGTACATGCATTCAAAATTGCACTCATCATGGCTTTCCAAGAAGCATTCTCTAAACTTACATAAAGACCTGTGATCAAATGTGTATAAACATCAACAATAAAATAAGTTGTGGGCCTACCTACAATCCAATTAGGATTAAAGCGATTAACTAAATATATATTGCTAGGTGTCGCATCTATTTGATAAATATCTCCTGGACCTTGTGTTTCAGCTGTTGAAGAACCTAGAACTTGTCTAAAATTTTGTTCGAATTTTTTTAATCCTTCTCTTGCTATTGTTACCTCATCATTTTTAAACTCTTTATTATACCAGTACTCAAATTGCCTAAATGAAGGTATTTCCTCTTCAGATTTCAGGACTATCTTTTCATTATTTACTTCATCGTAATATTTAAATTTTGTATAATAATCGCGGATCATCATTTTATAAGCAAATTTTAAAGAGGGCTTTTTTGTACTTAAGTAGTATTTTTTTAAGGATTTTTCAAATTGGCTTTTAATTTCAGTGGTTATAATAACACCGGATTTTCCATTAGCTTTAGGTCTTCCCGTTTTTTTCTTATATACTAATACAGTTTCATTTAAAGAGTAATCTGGGAAAAGACTGTCTTTAATCATACCCCTTTGCCAATATTTTCTTAAGTTTTTATAAAAAGTATTTCGAGATTTTACATTATGTTTAATCATCGCACTTTCAATTAATTTATGTCTTCGTTCCTTCATATAAATGTCCGGTTCCAGATTAACTATTTCTTTAATAATCCCCCAGGCATTATCTCTATGATCGATATCTTTTTGAGTTGGAATCCTTTTCAAAGATATGCTTTGACTTACTTCCACCACATAACTAGCGGTATTTATTCGTTCTTCAATTTCTGAAATTTTCATAGTAAAGGGAGTAGCTTTTGCATCATTAATATCAATTACATAAGCAATCACATAACCACTATCAATCCATAAGATTCTATAAGTAATTCTCAAATCAATATCTACAATAAGTTCATTAACCGATAGAATTATCATAAATCTTATTAATACCTCCTTTATTTATAATAATTTCAGTCAAATTTATTTTAAATGGTTGAATTGGGTTCTCCATAGTGGCTGCTAATATATATTGCTTTGCAAATAAATGTCTCAAATAATAAATTCCTGAGCCATTCTCAAGGTTATATAGGGAATCAAACTCTTTACAACACGTTACTAACAGATTTTGAGGATTTAACCGTTTAGAGTTTGCTAAATACTCAAGAAAGTATAAACTAATTGTTTCTTCATTTTTTTCTTTTAGATAATAATATTCATGAATATAATCCATATTGCTTATATATTGCTGTGACATTACTTTCTCATCTATTAGGCACCATTCAATATTATTATCAGCCCAATATTGTCTTTCTAACTCTAATTTTTCTAAAACTCGTGTGTCTTCTAATTCACTACTGGGTTTTATAGACCGCGCTAAATAGACAATTTCATTATTAATGCGTGTTGTAATCAAAAAATCGGTAGTCATCACAATATTTGTTTGGGTTTTATTTTCAAAAGGGTGTTTAATACCTTTTTCTAACGCAATATTCATAGTTCTATCACGCTTTAGTGGGAATTGCTCTCTAATATCGATTACCTTGTGACTCCATTCCAAATAATAAAAATAAGAAAGTTCTAGATCAGACAATAAATGGTGAATTCTATTTGTCTTCCAGCCCAATGGTCGGTGTACTCGTCCGTTACTTGGTATTTCGTGAGTTTTAATCCAAGGGACATAATGATTTAACTCTCCTGAACCTCTTCCTTCTTTATAGAATTTTGCAATTTTTTCTTCTGTCCAAGTATATTTATTAATCGACAAATCATCACCACCAATCGACTTCTTTCTATTATTAATACCAAATATTCTGACGATTTACAAGTACTATAGAAGGCTTGCTTTTGTTATGATTGTGATCAACATAATGATTAAAAAAGAGTAGCTTTTGCTACTCTTTTTTACATTCAGTGAGATAATGCATTTTTACATGTATCTCAGTTGAACTCCTTTTTCTTATATATCTAATTCAGCCAATTTCTAATCTAATTCTACAAGCTAATTGGGGGGAGCAATCCTTACCCTCTTTCTAATTCGAAATAAAGATATGGTTCATAATGAACATGGAAAATAGAACATCCCAGTAGGAAACATAGCTTAAAAAATTGTAAACAAATATGACCAGGCTCACATCAAAAATGAGTCTGGTCATGTTTGTTTTTCTCCATTTTATTGTGAAATCTTTTAATTTTTCTTTACAATTACAGGAGTCCAAAAAGTTATAAAGATATAGCATTTAATATAAAGAGAGCTCAAATTAGATAGGTTGGAGGTGAATCGATTAATGTGTCAAAATTCAAATGGATCTTTTAGTTGTTGTGATTCTAAAAATTTTGTACAGGATCAAGTTTGTAATACTTTCACCGTAGCTGGTGACGATGTAGTAGGTGCCGAAATAATTTATGCTACAAATGCAAACGAAGTTATTTATTCATCTGGATTTATAAAAAACACTGGTAACTTTCCTATAACTGTACAATTTGTAAAAGGGGCAGACCCTATTAATGGTACAGGTGGTACTATTGTAAGACAATCAGTTGTCCCAATTGGAGGAGCCTTTACTTTTACTATTTCGCGCTTTGATACAATTCGCGCATTTGCTACTGGAGCTACACCAGCACTACCAGCAGCCGGAGAATTTTGTATTACTCCTCGTTATGAAATTGGTTAAAATTTTAATGGTACTTGTTTTAACTAGGGTCACTTACAGCCGCGTGACCCTTTAATGATTTTTGCCTCAGATTTTTTAGCAAACTTCGATATTACATTTAATAAATTCATTCTGTGTCCACATAAATCCCATATTCATCCACTTAATCAGCTACTTCTGGATTGGATCAATTACATAGGCCTAGAACAAATAAGCTTCCTTAATGTATATAAAAGCATAGGATATATATATGCTTTCACTAAAGAAAGGATCTAAAAAATCATGCATTCAAATAATAATCTAACTGTTCATTGTGTAAAGGTACCTAGAGTTTTAGATTGGATAAGCAAATCCACTGTTATTAAATTAAAGAAATTTGTGCATTTGGAAAAAAGAACGTTCGACGACCTCATTTGTTGCGACTTTAGTGTACTGTGTGAAGAAATAGAGCGAACTATGTTATGGACAACATACGGGATTAGCCAAATAGGAGGTTCAATCTGTATAAATTTTAAAAAGGGATATGGAAATGTATTATCTGTGTTTGTTAATGGAGAAAAACTAGCAGATGTAAAAGAAGGGAAATCGTTTTCAGGAACTTTTACACACCTTGAGTCAATAGAAGTCCAATGTAATGGGGAAAATGTAGAGGCTGATAGCAACTGCTATGGAGAATTCAAAATAATGTTACATTTTATTGCGGATAATTACAAGATAAATTCTATAAATGATATTAAAGAAACAATTTGTTATTTATCAGATTGTCATGGAAACCCAATTTCCTTAGATAATGGTTACTTAATAACATGTAAGGAATTGACATGTTCAAAAAACAGAGTAAACGTTCGAATTATTAATGAACTGGGAGAAACTAATTTGATACAAAGAGTAGATCTTTTAATTCAAGGGTTCGTTTGCATTCAATTTAAAAACCATATAGGAGAAATCTGCTACAAGAGTATTTTTCCTTTCTCTGAGGTAGAAACAGTTGCTATATGTGCGCCTAATGGGACACAAATTAAATATGAAATAACTGACATTGATTGCAGAGCACATGTTATACCTTCATCTCCTAACAATTCTAATTGCATAGAGGTTGTTATAATTCTTTCAATTTGTCAAAGTATTAAGTCTGTTGAAAAGGTGATAATTGAACTTGAAGGTACCATCTGTAATCCACGCGAGGAATTAAATTTAGGTTAAAAAGCTACCGTCAAAGCATACTTCAGCATGCTGAAAATAAAAATGGCAGCAATCGCCACCATTAATAATCCATTTCTCTATAAATGTCCTTATCCAAAATAAACTAGGCTACTTTTTTGTAGCCTAGTGAAAAGACGACAGAGCTGTAAAAATGCGTAACTGCTAGGTATATGCTTACAGCAAGCGAAGCGTGTCTTATTTCTAAATTCTATCGACCCCAAAATTTACATAATTGTTATTCCTGCACTTTCAAAACCAACAATAGTACCTCCCAAAAAACCAGCAGGGAGATTGGTTTGGTTAAGTGAAAATACCATTACTAATCGTTCTTCTACTGCGATAGGTACATTAACTTGTGCGGATCCGCTAACAATAGCACCAGCAGGTTTTAAACCTGTCAATGTTGGAGTTAACACTACAGTTGCGGCAGTCGCAAAGAAATCGTTGCTTCCTTTAGCTGCCTTATAAATTGTCGCACTAATTATACTTTGACTGGTTTGAAAGTCTGCTTGGTTTTCTAAAACAAAAGTTGCAGCAATAGATGTTATAAAACCATTTTTAGATACTGTAAAAGCCTCGTTTGATATTAAATTCAATGGATTTGTTGCGATGGTATTAATAGCTGTTCCAAATCCGACTTGACTTACTTCTGAAGGTAATCCAGTAATAGCAGTTTTTAATGTAGCAGGGTAACCACCAGATGAAAAAGCAATCCTTGATTCAAGTGGTGTTGGTTCTTGTTGAGGTGGGATACAATCCTTATCAATCGCTAATATAGGTCGCGTAAAACAGTTTTTTTTCATATGTTCAACCTGATTACAATTATGATGTTGCGAATCATGACATCCGCAATTATTAAAAGTTCCTGAATGCACAACATTTGCCTCCTTTCTGTGTTTCTTTATCCTATTCAATACATTGAGATAGTAAGGGGCAAAGGTGTAGGAACACTTACGATAAAGGAGAATGAATTTAGGTCGAAGTAACTAGGCAACAGCCTATATCTTTTTTTCATTTATACATACGTTATTATAAGTGGAAGGGAAACCACTTATTATTCATACACACTTTTACATCTCCTAGTTCAAAAGATCACTCAAATAGTGGTCTTTTGTTTTATTAAAAAAACCAATTTACAGAAACTTATGCAGTATATGTGTATTTTATAAAAATTTAAAAGGTTCAAGTGGAGGATAGTGACCCATAGTAAAGATTTGAAGGTGTAGGGTTAAATTAGTATTCCCTTACAACAGTTATGAGCGTTATAGGCGGTATTGGGCATTAATAACCTTTAGTCATAAAAGTAGCGCCGACAATTATTAGAAGAATGAATAGAACAACAATTAAGACAAATGTGGAACCATTACCATTTCCTCCTCCGGAATAACAGCAGCCATTATTAATTCCACCAACATTTCCACCATAGTATCCCATAAAAAACACCTCCTTTCTACAATATATAATATGTTAGCTGTAGAGAGGGGGTGGGGTGTTAAACCAATCAGTTATAGGCATAAAAAAATATATTTTTGTGATGGACAATAAAAAGAGGGTCACTTGGGATAGGCCCTTATAAAATTAGGAGGCGTAAGGCTAAATTAACTTTACATTACTACAAATATGATGTTTTTATAGTTAATTGCCTGTGAAATAGATTTAAAAATAAAAAAAGCTGCGATGGTCAACCAACGCCACAGCCCTTTATAAGTGCGTTTCTTATTCAACCAACGGGGCAGGTTAGTCCAAGAAGGAATTCCATTTTTATAACGAATTTAATATTAGTTTCGATGAACTATACCATAAGTAAATGAGGATTTTAATCCTCTCATTATATTCAATTAATTTTAAATATGAATAAAAAGAGGTTATACCTGCATCAAGGCATGGTGAGATTCGAACCATTCAAATACCAATCTTATGTATTAAATCAAATATATTTAATTTTCAGAAAATATATTTTATACTTTTTTGCAGCATTTGAGTGCTGAGAATGGCTTATAAGATTATAGTGTACATAAAAGGAAGCTTTTTGCTTAGGATTAGGAAAAAAGCCCCCCGAAAAAAGGATGTTTTTTGATTTTAAATTTACGATTATGAAACGGCATTATGTACGTCTATCTGGCCTCGAAAAACACCATTTCGCCCGTTATTTTTCGCGTTGTAAAGGGCCTTGTCGCAAGTAGTGTATAGTGTTTCCAATTGCATATGCTGATCTGGAATTACGGTGAGGACACCTAAACTAATGGTATATGTCACCGGCAGACTACGGCTGATAGCCCCATTAAGTGTCTGTATGATTTGCTCAGCAATTTCATTTGAGTCGGTTTCATCTTTTCCAGGAATCAGGATGCCAAATTCATCGCCTCCATAACGTACAAACAAATCTTCTTTGCCTAAATGTTGCTTAATTCTTGTTGTAAGGTCTTGCAGTACTTGGTCTCCAACGTGATGACCATAAGTGTCATTAATTGTTTTAAAGTTGTCTATATCAAAGAGCAGATAGGATAGAGGCTGTCCTTTTTTAGAATAATCAGTGAGATACTTCTTCGCCTTCTCTGTAAAGGTTCTACGGTTCAATGTGGCTGTTAAATCATCATAACTAGCTAAACGGATTAACTCGTGGTCTGCTTTTTCCTTCATTAACAGGACAAATCCTAAATTCCCTAAATTCGTAACAAGATAAATAGATAGTAAGGAAATTAATTGATAAGCTCCAGGAGTATAGAGGCTTATCGAATCTGTAGATGATAGTAGAGCAGTCACCCCTCTGACCAAAAAAGCTGCGATAACAAGAAGATATAGACTACCAATGATTCTCATAAGAAACGTGGAAGCTTTCCCCAGAACCATTCGATAAACAGGGATTAAGATTACCGCAATTACAAAGGAGTAATATGAAATTCGAACGTTTTCTTTGTTATAAAAAAGAACAATGAGTTGGAAACCGATAATGCTGAGTAGAGTCAAAACAAGATATATCATCACCATCTTGGTCTTTAGACGGAAATTATTTTGAAGATACAAAAATGCAATAATTTCTAAAGACGCTCCAATAAATAGTATAGAGTTAGCAAAAGAGATGGATAGAAAGTCGGGAATTTCTCCGCGAAAAACCATACAAAACCATGCTATGGTCTGAGAGCATTTTGCTAAGAAAAAAGTTCTGATTGCTAAACCCTTTGAATGATTATGCCCATAAGCACTAATAAGGATTAAAGTAAATAAGTAGCCTATACAGAGCAATAGAATAATTGTTTTCATATCCAAAAATAAATTCATAAAGAGCCACCTACTTATAAGCGAATTTTCAATCATTATGATTATAGCAAAATTAGGGGGCTCAACATACAACATACTTCCGTTCTTCAGAAGTGTACTTTGAATATGATAAAAGTTAACACTATTTCAACGTAATTATAAAAGTAACAGTGTTAAAATAATCAAGGTTGTATGTAACAAATGCACGAAATGGATTAATAATTTCGTGCCAGTGCTTGATAATGTGGAGGTTAAACTAACAGTAGAACAATCTGCTATTTCTGATATAAGGGTAAAAAAACTCTTTTAGATACATCACTGAGAACCGTTTCATAAGTAAGTGCGGTTTATAATAAATAGCCATAAAATTTAGTTTTTAGTCTCTTTTAGAAAGAGATATAGGTCGAAATACCTATTTGTGAATGAATACACTTAAACTAACGGAGCAGTTTAGTTGAATAAGAAAGTCGTTTAGAAAGAAAAAGCATTTTGAGTTCTAAAGGAGGATTAAAAAGTATATAGATACAGTGAATTGCTCATTGTCCAAACCACAAGACTAAATCAGCGTACTTAAAAAGAACAAAGTTTAATTCGATATGAGGAAATCTTACTATTCGATAAAGGATCAAGGAGGTTAGACAAATGAAAGCAGCTATTTACAAATCCTATGGTCCCCCTGATGTCCTGGAGATAACAGATGTTGATCTACCATCCATCAAGGATGACGATAGGGTATTGATAAGAGTGCATAATGCTTCGGTCAATGCATATGACAATCTGTTTAGAAAGGGCTATTTGCCTACCAGGTTAGAGAATGGACTTACAAAACCCAAAACGCTAATACTAGGCTTAGATGTTGCAGGTACTGTTGAAGCGGTCGGCAAAAATGTACACAGATTCAAGGTTGGAGATCATGTTTTCGGGAGTTGTCTCGGATCCCATGCAGAATTTGTTTGTCCTCCCCAGAGTGTTCTAAGTTTTATGCCTAAGAATGCAACTTTCGAGGAGGCAGCAGCTATACCATGTACTGCTCAAACAGCACTGCAAGCATTACGAGATGTAGCTCAAATAAAGCAAGGGCAAAGAGTCTTGGTCTATGGTGCATCAGGTGGCGTCGGGCACTTTGCTGTTCAGCTTGCCAGATACTTTGGGGCTGAAGTAACCGCAGTTTGTAGTACCTCGAATCTTCATTGGGTTAAAGACCTTGGGGCACATTACGTGATTGATTATACAAAGGAAGATTTTACGGATAACGGAAAAAAATACGATGTCATTCTGGATGCGGTTGGTAAGCGGACCTTTTTCAGTTGTTTACGTTCTCTAACCGAGACAGGTGTATATATAACAGAACATCCAGTCTACCCTAAGTACCACCCACTTCAACTGATGATAAGTCCTTTGATTAGTCGCAAGAAAGCAAAGATGCATCTTGCAAAACCGAATGACAGGGATTTGGATTTCTTACGGGTGCTTATGGAGGAAGAGAAACTAAAACCCGTTATTGAGAAGTGCTATCCATTGGACCAGATTATTCAGGCTCACAGGCATGTTGAAGGAGGACGCACAAAAGGAAAGATTGTCATTGAAGTAAAAAAGGAATAATTGTATCTTTTAACAGTAATTATTCTTCAACTAACGGGGTGCTTTACTTCAAGATGGGACTCCACATAGATCCCATCCTTTTCTTATTCAACTCCCATGAAAGAACTTAATCATCTTTCATTTTCTGTGGTGAAGTGCTGATTTTCGTGCTTCATGGATGGCTAACGGGGCAGGTTAACGAAAGTAGGAAATAAGTAAAAGATTAGAGAATAAAATATTTGTAAACATGAAAAGTCATGCGTAATTAACCTAATTGTTCAAGGTGGTGCTGTATGTCTAAAAATAATATATCAATCTTTAGAAAAAACGGTGATATGAAAGCCTTTATTGCTGCATATGACGAGGCGTTGAAGCTGTGGACAGTTCCATATGAGGAATTAATGATTCCTACTCGTTTTGGAGAGACGCATATGGTGGTGGCGGGGTCTGCGGATGCAGAGCCTCTTATTTTGATTCATGGAATGACGTTTAGTGCAACGATGTGGTATCCGAATATCGAAATGCTTGCTGAGAAGTACCGTGTTTATGCTTTGGATACCATTGGGGACTTTGGAAAAGGAAATGTGACAGATATTATTAAAAATCGTCAGGATGCCGCGAACTGGTTAGATGATGTCCTGTCGGCGCTGAGGCTGTACAAAGCTATTTTTATGGGACATTCGATGGGAGGCTGGCTTTGTACGAATTTTGCTATTCATAATTCAGAAAAGGTTGAAAAATTAATTCTACTTGCGCCAGCATCTGGAATGCACAAGATTACTCCGAGGTTTTTCTTCAAAGTCTACCCGGCAGTTGTGTTCCCATCAGAAACTCGTATTATGAAAGAAATAGAATGGTTCGTAAGCCCTGTTTTTCAACCGGACGAGCGAGCGAAGATTTTGTTCCGCCAATTTATCGTATCTGGTATGAACTGTGTACCATGCATACGCATTATTCCTTCTGTGTTTGCAGATGAAGAACTTCAAAATCTAACCGTCAAGACGCTCTTACTAGTCGGCGAACACGAAACTATCTATAACCCAACTAAAATGGTTGGAAGAGCTAAAAGGCTTATGCTAAATCTAACAACTCAAATGATACCAAATGCGGGACATGGCTTGTCCATCGAACAGCATGAAATTGTCAATGAAGCGATTAAAACGTTTTTAAAAACATAATTTTTCGAAATAAATTGTATACATTGAATTTTTATACTCAAATAAAATTAGTTAACTAAGCATGTAGTAAATCCGTACTTAATTAGGTGCGATGCTCATAATAGCATCATAATTTTTATTAACGAAGTAGATTGTGAAGAAATGTACTTAAACTAACGGGTGCTTTAGTACAACAAGTGTTTCGAAAGTAATCAAACTTCTTTATAAAGAATTTAATCTGCCACATTAAATAAGAGCATGTTTTGAAAAAAGGTTGATCAAAACATGCTCTTTAGATTTGTTCTCGTATAAAGGTTAATATCGTTAATTTAATCAACAACTTTATTACAAATCTAAACTATTCATTTTTATATTTTCCAACCGTTTTTACATCACGACTAAGTTGTGTGCATCACGATTGAGTTGTTCACATCACGACTAAGTTATGTGCGTCACGTTTAAGTTGTGTATGGACAGAAGAAACCTGTAGCTTACATAAAATTACTCAACCGTCACTGATTTAGCCAAGTTACGTGGTTTATCCACATCACAGCGGCGGTGTAGTGCTGCGTAATAGCTAATTAATTGTAATGGCACTACAGATACAAGTGGTGTTAGTAATTCATGAACTTGAGGGATTACTAAACGATCACCGTCTTCATCTACGCCAGCCATGGCAATAATGCATGGGTATGCTCCACGTGCAGCTACCTCTTTAACATTACCACGGATGTTTAATGATACTGCTTCTTGTGTAACAAGGGCAAACACCGGTGTACCTTCTTCGATTAAGGCAATTGTTCCGTGTTTTAGCTCGCCACCTGCGAAGCCTTCCGCTTGAATGTAAGAGATTTCTTTTAGCTTCAAGGCACCCTCAAGGCTTACATAGAAGTCGATGTTACGACCGATGAAGAATGCGTTGCGTGCGATTTTTAAGTAGTCCTCTGCGATATCCTCTAATACATCTTTTGAATCGATAATTGTTTGGATACTATTTGCTGCAATCGCAAGTTCTTGTTTTAAATCGAATTCTAAGCCTTTGCCATTAGCCTTCGCCGTTACATATGCTGTTACAGCAAGTACAGCTACTTGCGCTACATATGCTTTTGTAGAAGCTACTGCAATTTCTGGGCCTGCATGTAATAACAGCGTATGATCAGCCTCACGTGATAGTGTAGAGCCAGGTACGTTTGTAATTGTTAATGTTGGATAACCAAGCTCTTTAATTTTCACAAGTACTTGACGGCTATCTGCTGTTTCACCTGATTGTGTAATAAAGATAAACAATGGTTTTTCTGAAAGTAATGGCATATTGTAGCCGAATTCACTTGAAATATGAACTTCCACTGGAATACCAGCCATTTTTTCGAAATATTGCTTACCAATTAGACCTGCATGATAGCTTGTGCCGGCTGCAATAATATATAGACGATCTGCTGCTCGTAATGCTTCTAAAATATTTGCGTCAATAGTTAATTCGCCATTCTCGCCTTCGTATGCTTGAATGATTTTACGAATAACTGTTGGCTGCTCATCCATTTCTTTTAACATATAGTGAGGGTAAGTACCTTTTTCAATATCGCTCATATCAAGCTCTGCTGTGTATGGTGCACGCTCTACTATTGAACCGTCTAATTTTGAAATTTCAACGCTAGCTTTGTGTACGATTACGACCTCTTTATCGTGTAGCTCCACATATTGATCAGTTACCTGTAGCATCGCCATCGCATCTGAAGCTACTACATTGAAGCCTTCACCAACACCTACTAAAAGTGGCGATTTGTTTTTCGCAACAAAAATTGTATCAGCCGCTTCTGCATCTAAAAGAGCTAATGCGTATGAGCCATGTAATAAAGATAAAGTTTTACGGAACGCCTCAGTCGTGCTTAAACCTTCTTTCACAAATAACTCTACTAATTGCACGATGACTTCTGTGTCTGTATCAGATTTCATCGGGATACCTTTTAAATAAGTTTTTTGTAATAAATGATAGTTTTCAATAACTCCGTTGTGTACTAACGTAAAACGTCCTGATGCACTTTGATGAGGATGTGCATTCAGACGGTTTGGCACACCGTGAGTTGCCCAACGTGTATGACCAATACCAACTTTTGCAGCAACGTCCTCGTCCACTGCGTCACGTAAATCAGCAATACGTCCCTTTTCTTTGAAGACTGTTACACCTTCTTCATTACGTACTGCAATACCTGCTGAGTCATAGCCACGGTACTCTAGTTTCTCTAAACCTTTTAATAAGATTTCCTTTGCATCTGATTCACCAATATATCCTACAATTCCACACATAATTTCTTGTCCTCCGATATCGTCAATTTGACGCAATGACAAACTAGACCTTAACTTATCGAATTTTTTATGAATGTAAAAGCTATACTTATTTTTAAATAAAATAAGCGTAACTAATACATACACATTTTTAACACTCATTCAGCCATCTGAACAGTAACCATTCGATACGTGAGGTTTCTCTATTTATCTATTGCTTTAACTATACCTTCTCCATTTTCTGTACATTCAATCACTCAAATGCTTTCAAAATGAAAAGTGACAATCGGGTATGTCGATCGGGAGGTATCCGCCGAATTTTCGATAAACCTCCACCTCGTCTGCTGAAGATAGTTTCGTCCAATTTCTTCAGCTCAGGCGCTATAATTGTTTTTCCGATTTTGCGCTTTCTTCCCTCCTTATGCGCTCTCGTTAAATGATAAGGTCGGACCTCATATTCAACTTCTCCATAATACTCAATCATATGCTGTACGTCAAATTTTCGTTATAAAAAACACCTATTTCCCCTACTTTTTAGTGACAACATGTAGACAAACAGTCTGCTATAAAGCATTATTTTGAAATTCCTATTAAATATATGATGTATTTTTCATTGGTCAGCAACAACTATTCTCTGCTATAGACGCTACGTTAGCACTGCGCTTTCGCGCAAAAAACATTTGCAGGCCTAAGCACAAAGCCGATTCCGCGACATCCGCCGGAGGCTTTGGGCCAACACGATGTTGGTCACTCAGTCGTTGCCACAGGACGTGGCGTTCTTAGACTGAGTTCCTCTTTTAGCAGGTGTTTGGACACCCGCTGAAAAGTAACTTTAATTCGCATTAATCCCACCACTATAGAGGTGGGAGAATTCTGTACCTGTCGCTACGCTTTCGGTACAAAAGACATTTGCTGAAAGAAGTTAAAACATAAAAGGCACAGGCAGATTCGCTTGTGCCTTTTAAACTTAGCCTTCTTCACTCTCTAATAATTTCACAATTTCTCGATTAAATGCTGGTAGATCCTCCGGTGAGCGACTTGTTACTAATTGTTTTTGGCAAACAAACACTTCCTCATCATGGAATATCGCACCTGCATTTTCTAAGTCTACTCGAATTGATTTGTAGCCAGTTGAGTCACGACCATTTAATGTTTTTGCTGTAATGAGTAATTGAGGTCCATGACAAATAGCAAAGGTTGGCTTCATATCGTCCATAAACTCCTTTACAAATGCCACAACACGATCATCTACACGTAATATATCAGGAGAAAACCCACCTGGGATGAACAATGCATCAAATTCAGAAGCCGTTACCTCATCGATGCCTTTATCAATTTTTACTTTCTCTCCGTGCTTACCTTCTACCTCAATGCCCGCCGTCGTATCAATCGTTATTAGTTCATGACCTGCCGCTTCTAATGCTCCTTTAGGACTCGTAAATTCGGCGTCCTCGAACATATTAGTAATCACCGTAGCAATTTTAGCCATTGCAATACAACACTCCTTGTCATTGTGACTCTGTACTACTGTTCCCATTCTCTTTGAAAACATTCATTTCATCGGCGAGCTTTCAATACTATCCGTCACTTCGATAATTCTATCCACAACTCTTGCTTTTCTATCCGTCTCTTTTTTCTGCCTAATAAAAAAACCCGACCTCCTTTGAAAGGAGATCGAGTTGTTGATAAATTTCGCCTTGGCGTAATTTCGTCTGGATTTTGAATTGTGCCTAGGCCTGCACGAGGGCCGACACGATGTCGGTCATTTCGGTAATGCCACAGGACGTGGCGTTTTTACCGATGCAGGTCAGTTAGCCATTTTCGCAGGATGCGAAGGTTTTAGGCTAACACCCTTATATTCATTCCTTTCAAAATCCGTGACATCCGCCGGAGGCTTTATCTTCATTCAGTGGGTGTTTATCACCTACTGAATGAAGATAAACTATTTATTCAGTTAAGCCCATTTCAGTACGGACAACATCTGCTATACGCCCTACATAACGCTCGCAGTCTTCTTCTGTCGCAGCTTCCACCATTACTCGTACAAGTGGCTCAGTACCAGAAGGACGCACTAACACGCGACCGTTACCAGCCATATCTGCTTCTACTTCAGCGATCACTGCAGCAACTTTTGTATTTTCCGTCACAGCATGCTTGTCTGTTACACGTACGTTAACTAAACGCTGTGGGAAAATTTTCATTTCAGCTGCAAGCTCTGACAGTTTTTTACCTGTAGATTTCATAATGTTAACAAGCTGAATACCCGTTAATAAGCCATCACCAGTTGTATTAAAGTCTAGGAAAACAATATGGCCAGATTGCTCGCCACCTAAATTATAATCATTAGCACGCATTTCTTCTACGACATAACGATCACCTACAGCTGTTTGTACACTGTGCATTTCGTTATCTTCAACAGCTTTGTAGAAGCCCATGTTACTCATAACCGTTGACACGATTGTTTGCTTTTTCAAGCGACCAACTGTATTTAAATGCTTCCCAATGATGAACATAATTTGATCGCCATCAACAATTTTACCGTTTTCATCTACTGCGATTAAACGGTCACCATCGCCATCGAATGCTAAACCAACGTCAGCACCCTTTTCTGTGACAAATTTAGCTAACCCTTCAGGATGTGTTGAACCGACACCGTCATTAATATTTAAGCCTGTTGGTGAGGCACCCATCGTTGAGATATCCGCTTCTAAATCTGCAAATAGGTGTGTAGCTAGTGAAGACGTAGCGCCATGTGCACAATCTAATGCTACATGGATGCCCTCAAATTCTTCAGCCACTGTTTGCTTTAAATATTGAATATATTTTTGTCCACCCTCGAAGTAGTCACTTACTGAACCTAAATCTGCCCCGATTGGACGTGGCAATGTATCTTCTTGTGCATCTAATATTGCTTCGATTTCGGCCTCTTGCGCATCTGTTAGCTTAAAGCCATCAGGACCGAAAAATTTAATACCATTGTCAGCAACTGGGTTATGTGAAGCTGAAATCATAACGCCTGCATTTGCGCTCATAATTCGAGTAAGGTAAGCCACACCTGGCGTTGAAATAACACCAAGACGCATTACCTCTACGCCGATTGATAAAAGACCAGCTACAAGTGCACCTTCAAGCATTTCACCTGAAATACGTGTGTCACGACCGATTAAAACCTTTGGACGGTCCGTTGCATCCTTCGTTAAAACGTAGCCACCTACGCGGCCAAGCTTAAATGCAAACTCCGGTGTTAATTCACTATTCGCGACGCCACGGACGCCATCTGTTCCAAAATATTTACCCATTTTGATTATTCTCTCCTTCAATGCAAGACGGTGGTCACGCTTGTCTACACTGACAACTAGATCACTCGTCTGCTTACTTTTGGAAAAGTCTATTTTCGTTCATTTTCTGGTAACTATTCATTTTACCCCTATGCCCATTTATTCGGACTTGTAAATCAGCGAAGATAAATTGAGCATACGGTATTTTGATTTTAGCCTGAGCAACTTTTTTCGTTAATGTTTCAAAATCGAAAATGACACCCTACCGATAGAGAACGAAATCTCTACTGAATCAAAATAAAATTATAGTCAGTTATTGTTTAAGAATCAACATCTTCTGTTTTTTCTGTTGGTGGCGTGTTGTCCTCAGAAGGAGTGTCCGGTTCCTCCTTAGTAGGCGGAGGAGCAGGTGTAGGTGGAGGTGGAGCAGCAGGAGTGGTAGTTGTTGTCGTTGTTGTCGTTGTTGGTTTTTTCTCCTGCTCTACCTTCGCAATGTCTGCTTTCACTTTAATCCTTGATTCAGATATTTTTGTCACACCTTCTGGTAATTTTACATCAAATTCATAAGTTTTTGATTCTGTAATTTTTGATAAGTCCACCTCTATTGGTATTGCAGTTAGACCATCTAGGATAGATTTCCTACCGTATACCCTCACCGTTGTCGGGCTAAATGTTAATTGGTTAACGGTCACACCATTTGCCACTTTTCCTACTTCCTTAAGCACCACAGGCAACTCTCTGCTGTATGCCCCAATATCTACTTGTACCTTCACAGATTGCGGTTCAATCGTAACATCTAACTTATTTAAATCACGATCTAGTACTTTAACTGCCGCTACCTGTGAGAACGATTCTTTCAAGCCTTGTTCACCCGTTACAGTAGCTTTTACATAGCTAATGCTTTCAATTGCACTTTTTGCACCTGTAACATACACCGTAGCTGGATTAGCAGTCATGCCATTTAAAATATATCCTTCTTCAATTAAACGATTACTCATCTCAGGGTCAACACGAAACTCCTGCGTGACTTTTTCCTCAATGTTTACCTTAACCGACTCAGGGTCAAATGTAACTTGCAACTTATCAGAAATATTTTCATATTGTAGCTTAACATTATGTTCACCTATAAGTAATTTACTCAAATCCACAAATACAGAAAAATCCTTCGTTGTCTTTGCTTTTATAACTAGTGGCATTGGACCTTTTATCGTAACATCCACCGTCTTAGGTATACCTGTTACAATGAGGTTCTTATCATCATAAAAAACATCTACTGGTACATCTCGAATTACCTCTGTTTGTTCACTCGTTATTGTTTTACTTTTAGGAGATAATTCGGTACGGACGGAGAAAAATAACAAAAAGGCTAGAAATAGTGCGACGATTCGTAACACCCAAGGGCTATCCATCATTTTATCCATTCTTTTTCCCCCTCCAAGTTAACTTAGAGGCTGCATTTGACTCCTGTGCTAATCCGAACCACATTTTACGCAGCAGTCCTTCGAATTCCTCTAGAGAAAGATTTCGATGTAGATTACCATTCATTGTAAGACTAATGGCACCAGTTTCTTCTGATACGACAATAGTAATGGCATCTGTCACTTCACTTAAGCCAAGTGCAGCACGGTGGCGTGTCCCAAGCTCTTTAGAGATAAACGGACTCTCAGAAAGCGGTAAATAACAAGCTGCTGCAGATATTTTATCTTTCTGCATAATCACTGCTCCATCATGAAGCGGTGTATTAGGTATAAAAATATTGATAAGTAACTCCGATGAAATCTCAGCATTTAGTCCTATGCCCGTTTCGATATATTCATTTAGACCAGTTTCTTTTTCAATAGAAATTAACGCCCCTATACGACGTTTGGCCATATAACTAACAGATTTCTTCATCGCCTCAATAAGCCTAGTTTGTTCTTCTTCAACTTGACTAATGGAACGTTGGAAGAGCTTTCCTCTACCAATTTGTTCAAGGCCACGTCTTATTTCAGGTTGGAAAATGATAATAATCGCCAAGAAACCGAACTCGATAACTTGTTGTAACATCCACCCTAACGTTTCTAACCCAAAAAAGTCTGTAGCAAGGCGCGCAATAATAATTACAAAAATCCCTTTTAATAATTGGACAGCCTTCGTACCTTTAATGAGGGTTAAAATTTTATAAATAACGTACCATACAAGCAGTACATCTAATAAGTTAATAACAATATTCACAGGTGTTAAATTAGCGAAATGTTCGATAATTTGCACGTGGCATCCCCCACTTTTCATTGCGAATCCAATACACACTTAAGTATAGCACATTCTTAACAAATGTAACTTTTTTCAAATAAAAAGTCTACTCAAAAGAGTAGACATTCAGCCTCTCACGTGCACTAACTATTAGGACGTATAGAGTGTTATTTAGTTGCTTGGTTCTCCTCGAATGTTACAGCAGACTTTACTGAATTTTTAATCGTATACCAAAGCCATTCAAATACTTCGTCAATTTCTTCTATTTTTCCTGAAACAACTGCCGAAGATGCCATATACTGTCCGTTAATAACGGTAACATTGCCATCCACTTCACCCTCAACAATTAAATCACCATTTTTAACAACAATGTCGCCTTTGACAACTTCTCCCTTCGGTACAATAACCGTTTGACCTTCAACAACAAGGTTTGGCTGTTTAGTCACGGAGAATTGTTGGTCATCCATGAAACTACCTAGCAAAGTTGCACTCATGAATAAACAGAAAACTGCTGCCGCCACAAAGAATGGATGCCGGCGAATCCATTTTTGCATACCTACACGACTTTTGGGTTTCGGTAAACGAGCCATGATGGCTTCTTCAAAATGCGGAGGTGCTGTAATGTGGGAAGCACTCTTCACAAAGGCGATTGTTTCACTTAATTCCTGCATCAATTGTTTACAATCACTGCATGTATGCAAATGGCGTTTTAACTCTTGCTCATGCTCACGACCAATGTCACCATCTAAATAATCATGGATATAGTCTATAATATGCTCTGGACAAGTATTCATGACGCTCCCCCTCCTACAGATTGTTTAATTGCTTACGTAATGCTTCACGTCCGCGGTGAATCCTCGTTTTCACCGTTCCAAGAGGCATATCTAAAATCTCGCTAATTTCCTGTAATGATAATTCTTCAATATATTTCAATACTATAACTGAACGGTATTTATCCGGTAAACGCCCAATCTCATATTGAATGCGATCTTGCAGTTCCATTTGCTCTATCTGTTCCTCTGGTAGCTGGTCATCTGCTGCGATCTGCGAATACATATCAAGCCCTTCTGTACCAGATACTTCCGCATCTAAATAGTAATCAGGCTTTTTCTTCCGGATTCGGTCTATACAAAGGTTTGTCGCTATGCGATAAAGCCACGTCGAAAATTTTCTTTTCTGATCAAAAGTATGCAAGTTCATATAAGCACGAACAAACGCTTCTTGTGTAATATCCTCAGATTCTTGTTTGTTCCCTAACATCCTATAGCATACTTGGTACAGTTTGTGCTGATAGAGACTCACAATATCTGCAAATGCGTTTTGATCACCTTTAAGCACTTGTTTTATTCTCTTGTTTACTAACGCATCCATTGTGTTGATTTCTCCACCTTTACAACTGTCTTATACTATACGACCCATCGATAAGAAAAGTTTCATTTTGTTATTAATTATAGCAAAAGATTTTTATACATTGTGGCAATAGGCAATTTTTTGTCAAATATCTTTAACTAAGGTGATCACCTAACGTGTGGTTGACTTCCATTCCGACTAAGCGCTTTCCTGGCCACAGGACGTGGCGTTCTTAGACCGAATGAAGATAATGGCATATTTTTTCGACAAATGTCATCCACAACTTTTAGTGATGAGCCTTAAACTAAGGTTTCACCAAATAAGGAACCCATCAATGCTACAGCAACATCAGCTGTTCTATTCTTTTCATCTAAAATCGGGTTAACCTCAACAAATTCAGCAGATGTTAGCATACCTGATTCCTGAAGCATCTCCATCGCCAAATGGCTTTCTCGATACGTAATCCCACCAGGTACAGGTGTCCCAACCCCTGGAGTATAAAGTGGATCTAACCCATCTAAATCAAGTGATAAATGCAAACCATCTATATCGCGAGCTCTTAAATAGGCAAGAGCATCTTCCATTACACGCGTCATTCCAAGACGATCTACCTCGTGCATTGTATACACCTTGATTCCTTGCTGACTAATTAATTCACGTTCACCTGGATCTACAGAACGTGCTCCAATAATAATGACGTTTTCGGGTTTAATTTTCGGTACATTATTACGAATTTTCACTAAGCGTTCATGACCAAGGCCAATGCTAACTGCTAACGGCATCCCATGTATATTACCAGAAGGTGTTGTTTCAGGTGTGTTAAGGTCAGCATGCGCATCAAACCAAATAACACCTAAATTTTTATAATGCTCACCCAGCCCTGCAAGTGTACCAATAGCAATACTATGGTCACCACCGAGTACAAGTGGAAACGCCTTTTGTTCCACCGCCTTATTTACACTATTTGCTAAAGATGTACTTACATCGATAACTTCCTCTAAATTTAGAAGCTGTTTATCAACAATAGCACCTTCCAGTTTTTGACTAACACGTATATCCCCTTGATCATGTACTACATGCCCAACTGCCTCTAAGCGTTCTACAACACCTGCGTAACGGATGGCACTCGGACCCATATCTACCCCTCTACGAGTTTGCCCATAATCTGTTGGTACCCCAATAATAGAAATATTTAGTTTATTCATTTTTTCATACCCCCTTCTACTTGTAAGTCTATTGTAAAGCCTGTATCCTACCTGGCTCAACCTAACAATCATATGAATATTTATACAATTAAAGAGAGCATAAAAAAATCTCCTGCTGTTTTCAGCAAGAGATTAGTATCTGTAGTTAATGTTACACTTTTGAATATAATTTATTCTATAAAAGTGAGCCATGAAGGACTCGAACCTTCGACCCTCTGATTAAAAGTCAGATGCTCTACCAACTGAGCTAATGGCTCAAAATAATAAACAATGGCTGGGGTACCTGGATTCGAACCAGGGCGTGACGGAATCAAAATCCGTTGCCTTACCGCTTGGCTATACCCCAATCATATATAAAAAAACTGGTGGAGGGGGACGGATTCGAACCGCCGAACCCTAAGGAGCGGATTTACAGTCCGCCGCGTTTAGCCACTTCGCTACCCCTCCGAAATAACACATTATGGTGGAGGATGACGGGCTCGAACCGCCGACCCTCTGCTTGTAAGGCAGATGCTCTCCCAGCTGAGCTAATCCTCCATAGAAACAGGTGTGTATTTCTTCACAGTTAATTTTCTTTTTAAGCCTTTGCATTACTACAAAGTTAAAATGGTGACCCCTACGGGATTCGAACCCGTGTTACCGCCGTGAAAGGGCGGTGTCTTAACCACTTGACCAAGGGGCCATTTTTAAAATGTCTTGAACAAGACAATAATTATAATAACATTATTTACTGTTCGATGCAATACTTTTTTATACTTTTTTTATATGTATAACATCATCATTATAAATGGGCAAAAAAATGGCTCCGAAGGCAGGACTCGAACCTGCGACAACCTGATTAACAGTCAGGTGCTACTACCAACTGAGCTACTTCGGAACAATACTATTCAATTCGGTTTTTTAAAAACCTCTTAAGTACATTTATTATTATAGCAAGCATTATAAATTATGCAATACTTTTGTGAAAATTTTTATATTTTTTGTCGAAGTATTCCTGTATATTAACCTGAACCCTAATAGTTCTCTATTAAATCTAATATTTCTATTTTATATACAGAATATTCTTGCTGTATATTATTGTAATTGATAAAATGGAGATAGTTTTATGAATTTTCTATTAAATTTGTTTGGGGGAGGAATGTTCACATGGTAACAAACGATTTAATTGCACCAGAATTCTATAATATTACAGAGGAATTAGAGAAATTTTCCCAGGATAGTGATCGTCAAGCAATACGATGGCTAAATACTCAACAAGAGCGCCGAACAATTTCCTATGTTGAACTTGTTCAAAAAATGAATCAATATGCGAATGTCCTTACGAAGAAGGGGCTTCAAAAAGGAGATCGCGTATTAGTTATTATTCCACGTCTGCCTGAGGCATATTTTGTCTTTCTTGGCTGTCTAAAGGCTGGAATTGTTCCTATTTCATGCTCAGAAATGTTACGTGCAAGTGATTTAGAATATCGTATGGAGCACTCTTCTGCAAAGGCAGTAATTGCCTATGAAATGTTCACTAGTGAAGTAGATTGTATTACTTCTTCAGTAGAGGCTTTAAATAATAAACTAGTTATAGGTTCTGCTACAGGTGATTGGACTTCTTTAAATGAATTAGCTAGTACACAGCCAGATACATTTAAAGCAGCGGCGACGAAAAGAGATGATATGGCATTTCTTTCTTATACATCAGGCACGACTGGTAAACCAAAAGGAGCTGTTCATTCGCATGGTTGGGGATATGCACATATTAGAACAGCCGCTTCTCAATGGCTTGGTGTACGTGAAGGTGATCTAGTTTGGGCTACAGCAGCTCCAGGGTGGCAAAAATGGATTTGGAGTCCGTTTTTATCGACTATTATGCTAGGTGCAACTGCATTTGTATACCATGGAGGATTTGATGTAAAAACATATCTTCAACTGCTTCAGGATGAGAAAGTCAATGTATTATGCTGTACGCCAACGGAATATCGCATAATGGCGAAGCTTGATAATTTAAAAGACTATAATCTATCTTCACTACGTAGCGCTGTTTCTGCTGGTGAACCATTAAATCGACCAGTCATCGAAACATTTATGAACAACTTTGGTCTTAAAGTGCGCGATGGCTATGGCCAAACGGAAAATACTTTATTAATCGGCACACTTGAAAATTCTGAGTTACGTCCTGGTTCAATGGGTATTCCTACCCCAGGCAATATTGTCCGTATTATTGATCATGAGGGTAACGAGGCACCAATTGGAGAAGTTGGAGATATTGCAGTACATAAATCATCTCCTGCTCTATTTAAAGAGTACTATCGTGAACCTGAACGTACACAAGCTGCCTTCCGTGGAGATTGGTATATTACTGGTGACCAAGCAAAATGCGATGAAGACGGTTACTTCTGGTTTGAAGGTCGAGGAGATGACATCATTATTTCATCAGGCTATACAATTGGACCATTTGAGGTAGAGGATGCTTTAAATAAACATGAAGCTGTACAAGAATGTGCTGTAGTTGCAGCACCAGACGAAATTAGAGGACATATTGTTAAAGCCTTTGTCATCTTACGAGAAGGTTTCCGAGATCGTGATGAGGCTGAGTTAACAAAAGAGCTACAGGAGCACGTTAAAGCATTAACAGCACCTTATAAATATCCTCGTAGTATTGTCTTTATTGATGAACTACCAAAAACAACTTCTGGTAAGATTCGCCGTATAGAGCTACGAGCAGCAACTGTATAAAATATAGAAAGGAGACATTTCAACCAAGTGATTGGTGAAATGTCTCCTTTGTTACGGAATTATGCCTCGGCATAATTGATTATTCTTTTGGATATTAAAAAAAGCCACTACTGAGTTTATCAGCAGCGACTTTTTGCGCCTAGCGATGTCCTACTCTCACAGGGGGAAGCCCCCAACTACCATCGGCGCTAAAGAGCTTAACTTCCGTGTTCGGTATGGGAACGGGTGTGACCTCTTTGCCATCATCACTAGACTATTGTCGACCTCCAATACACGGCGTATTACTGCGTCAGCTTCTCTCGTTCAGTCGGTCACGTACAGAGGTACGCTCCCTCATTCACTCGTTTGCTTCCTTGTACTACTTGTGTCTTGAAGCTCTCTTTGGCTTTCAATATACGTCGCATTTCTTCGTCAGCTTCTGTCGTTCAGTCAATCACGTACTTGAGTACGCTCCTTCCCTCTCTTCATCGCTTCCTCGAACTACTCGTATCTTGAAACCCTTTTTAAAGAATTAATTGTTCTTTCAAAACTGGATAAACGTGCATTGAATGCTTCAAACATTTTGGTTAAGTCCTCGATCGATTAGTATTCGTCAGCTCCATGTGTCACCACACTTCCACCTCGAACCTATCTACCTCATCGTCTTT